>CAYTOE010000019.1:0-7504 GCA_964439255.1 uncultured Aquificales bacterium | reverse complement strand
CTGTTTACTTTTTCCCTTAATACCCTTTTCAGTACTTTTCCTGTGGCATTTCTTGGAAGTTCTTCAACAATGTATATATGTTTTGGGATTTTGTAGTTTGCTAATTTTTCTTTAAGGTAATTCTTTATATCAGACTCTGTTAGTTTTGAATTCTCTGTTAATTTTACAAACGCAACAGGTATCTCACCATGTACATCATCCTTTTTTCCAACAACTGCACTGTCTTCAATCTCAGGGTGGGCATTCAGAACTTCTTCTATTTCTCTTGGATATATATTTATTCCCTTCGATATTATCAGGTCTTTTTTTCTATCAACTATAAATATGTATCCATCCTCATCAACATATCCTAAATCTCCTGTTAGAAGCCAGCCATTTATTATTGTCTCTTCTGTTGCTGTTTTATCTTTATAATAGCCTTTCATAACATTATCACCTTTTACAATAATTTCACCTATTTCTCCTGTTTTTACTTCCATAAGCTCATCATTTACTATTTTCACCTGATAATCCGGTAAAGGTGGTCCCACAGATAGGTCTTTCTGTTTTTCAGGTCTGTTTATTGAAACAACGGGAGAACATTCAGATAAACCATACCCTTCTAAAAGGGGAGTTTTGGGAAATTTTTCCCTCATTCTTTCAAGTGTGGCTTTTGGTAAAGGTGCACCACCTGAAATAAAGTACCTTATTTTGTGAAACCACATAAAGTACCATGGGAGTTTAGCTTTAGACAGGGCGTTGTAAACCTCAGGCACACCCATGAATATGGTTACCCTTTTTAAAAGTGTTTGCTTAAATATATTTGAGAAAGGTAGTATTGATTTTATTATCACCATAGGACTTGCTGTATAAAGGGGTAAAAGAACAGTGGCTGTTAATGTAAATGTGTGGAACATAGGTAAATAAGTAATAAATCTGTCCTTATTGGTAATCATCCCAAGATGAATTATGTTTTCTATATTTGAGAAAATATTTTTGTAAGAGAGCATAACTCCCTTTGGTTTTCCTGTTGTTCCTGAAGTATATATGATAACAGCCGTATCCTCAATATTTGCCTTAGGTAATACATGTTCATAATCTTCAATTGTTAAACCTTCTTCAAATGGGTAGTTCCTATCGTCGTATATTTTGTATCCTCCCACCCATATTATCTTTTCAACAGATGTTTTATCAAAAATCTCCCATAGCTCTTTTTCAAACTTTTCCTGTGTTATTAAGATTTTAGAATCACTGTGGGAGAGTATGTACTCTATCTCATTCTTCTTTAAAAATGTGTTTACTGGAACAGGTACAGCCCCAAGCTTTCCAATAGCTAAAAATGAAAAAATAAACTCCTTCGAGTTTGTCAGAAGTATAGCAACTTTATCTCCTTTCCTGATTCCCAAAATTTCAAGGTACCTTGCAAGGGAATCTACATAATGTTTAAGTTCATTATTTGTAATCTTTAAATCATCCTCAAAAAGAATAGGTTTTTTCCCAAATCTTTTTGCATTTTTCTCAATAACTTCATAAAAGTTTTTATAGGTGTACTGGGCTACAGTCATTTTTTCTCCCTAAAATCTGTAATCTAAAGATAGATTTATAAGATGAGCTGATAAATCTGAAAATTTACCGTTTATTTTTGGGTTGTTCACATTTCTTTCATACTTTGTAAAATAGAGATAAGAGATTCCTATTTCTGCATTCTCTGTTAGTTTATAAATACCGCCTAAAGAGAATATCCATCCATCTGAATCTGGGAGTTCAAATCCAAGTGTTTTTTCTGGAATCGGTGTTGTATCATAAGCTACACCTGCAAGACCTGTAAATTTCTGATTAAAATTATGAATAATACCGAATCTTATTGTGTGTGAATCCTCCCATTTTTTATCAATAGTCTTACCAAGAGAAGATTCTACTAAAGGGTCTTTGAAGTTGAAGTTCAGTTTTTCATATTTATGCCAGAATGTTTTTTCGTATGTAAGCTCAAATTTTGTTGAACCAGATTTGTAAGAAGCTCCTAATCTCCATTCAGCAGGCAAAGGAACCTGAACCCTTCCTCCTGTTCCTATAGGATAAGGTCTTGGCATAGATAGAGGGTCAAATAGATAACCTTTAGCATCACCTATTACTTTAAGGTTTACCTTTGACCTGTAAAGAGTGGATACAGTCAGGTTTTTTATAGGCTTCAAAGAAGCTGAAATGACATATCCAAATCTTATGTCTGTGTTTCCATCCATATTAATCTGATAAAAAGGAGGGTACTGGTATTTTATCTGACCTGTTGCATAAACAGCCCTTACACCACCACCTACAGAGAACCTGTCATTTACCTTTAGAGAAGCAACTGTTGAAAATTCAAATACCTTGAGTGTGAATTCCTCAGCTGTAGAACGGGGAATTCGGGAAGTCCATCTTTTTGATAGTCCAGCAGGTGTGATAAAAGAAAAACCAAATCTCAGATTGTTTTTAGATGGCAGTACCATATGGAAATATGGGACGAGGAAATACTCCTTTTTTGATTTTGAATCTGAGACTGTAAATACGTGCATTACAGGGTCTAAAGCTCTTCCCTTAAACTCTATTCTTGGCAAATATATATATCTTGTTCCTATTTCAGTCAAAACTTTATCTTTTTCCTTTATAAAAACTAAATTTGCCGGGTTATAGTAAGCAGCGTCTGCAGTATCAGCACCTGCAAAATAAGCTGCTGCTGTACCTAACGAACGGTTTGACTGTTCTGGTATTTTGTAGGCTGCTGAAAAAGAGAAAGAGTAAAAGGAAAAAAACAGGAGTGCCGAGGCCGCAACTCTTTTCATCTTAAAACCTCCTATTTTGATAAAAACAATTCTAAATGGGTTGTATAGATAATTCAATTGTTATTTTTATTCCTTGTTAAAAGAGTTTTAGTTTATATTTTTAAAAGAAAATAGTTTGAGGTGAAAAGATGAATTTGATAACCAAAATATGGATATTTTTGGTCTTGGGGATTGTCCTGTTATTTTCAATTTTTATATCTTTTTTCCTGTTTTTAGCTGTTTTGGTTATTGTTGCGATAACAGTGCCTTATATTCTTTATATTCAGTGGAAAGCTAAAAAGGAGCTTGAAAAAGTCAGCAAAGAATATGAAATAATAGAGATAAAAAAGCTTCCAGGAGAAATAGATAGGGATGATAGATAATAAGCTCTTAAACAGCGTCTTAAAAAAGATAGATATCTATCTTTCTGAAAAGATTCTTGATAATGAAAAACCTGATTTTGATAAGAATGTAGCCTTTTTGTTAGATGGAAATAAACTTATACCTGTTAAAAAACCAAAATATATCGATATAAACAGTCTAATTGGAATAGAAAGGGCGAAAAACCTTATCTTAAATAATACTGAAAAGTTTGTTAATGGTAGACCTGCAAATAATGTCCTCCTCTGGGGTGAAAGGGGAACAGGTAAAAGCTCTCTTGTAAAGGCTTTAATTCCTATTTTTTCAGATAGGGGTTTAAGGTTAATTCATGTTCAGAAAAAGGATATATTTCAGCTATGGTTTTTATATGATTTATTAGAGGAGTTTGATAATTACAGATTTATCCTGTTTTTAGATGATTTTTCCTTTGAAGAAAATCAGGTTGAGTATAAAGAATTAAAAACTGTTATAGATGGTGGAATAAAAGGTGTTCCTGATAATCTGCTTTTTTATGTAACATCTAATAGAAAAAATCTTATTCCAGTGAAATTTTCAGATAGAAATACAGACGATACCAGATTTGCGGATACTTTAGAAGAAAAGCTGTCTCTTGTTGATAGATTTGGACTGAGAATAGGTTTTTTCAAAATGAGCCAGAAAACTTATCTTGAAATAGTTGATTTTTATGCTTCTTTATTTGGAATATCCATGGATAAAGAAAAACTTCACAGGCTTGCAATTCAGTTTGCAGATGAAAATGGGGTTAGAAACGGAAGGGTTGCTCTTCAGTTTATAAAGAGTTTATAAAAGGGCGCTTAAGCGCCCTTCTTTTTAAGCTGTTTGAAGTGATTTTACGCAGGATAAAACATCATCGTAATTTGGTTCTTCAGTAATCTCTGGAACAAGCTGTTTATAAACGATTTTTCCTTCTTCATCAACAACAAAAACAGCTCTTGCAAGGATTCCTTTTAGCGCTCCTTCAGCTATAAGAACACCGTACTTTTCCATATCTCTGTATCTGAAGTCAGAAGCTACAGTTACATTTTCGATGTTAAATGATTCACAGAACCTTTTTTCAGCGAATGGTAAGTCCATTGATACAACTGTAACGTCTATATCAAGACCAGCGACTATTTCGTTGAATTTTTTTGTTTCAGTTTCACAAACAGGTGTATCAAGAGATGGGACTGTGATAATAAGTTGAACTTTTCCTTTTGCACCACCTATAGTTTTTTCTGAAAGATCTGAAGCCACAACAACAGCTTCTGGAGCCCTATCCCCAACATTTAGTTCTGGTCCTGCTAAAGCTACAGGATTTCCTTTTAAATTTACTGTTACTGCCATGCTAACCTCCTGAGTTTTGATTTAGTTGAAAATAAGAATACACAAGGAGGTCGCTATGTTTTATGATTTTTATCAAACACTGTTTGAATTTTATAAAAGCTCACTACTTCCTGGAATAAGATTTCTTACAATCTCTTTTTTGTCCAGCGGTTTAGATGTTTTCTCTATTTTTTCTAAAAGCTGTTTTACATCTTTTCTGTTTCTGAGTTCTTCTTTGTTTACAAAATAGGTCTTACCCTCAAATATCTGGTCTGAAGGCAGAATAAACCTGTTTGATTCTGTTATAGTAATAAACTTTTCATTCTCAGAATAACCTATCCTGCAGTAAACCTCTTTAAAAGGTGCATGAAAGCTAAAATAATAGTTTCCTGATAGTTCCTTTACAGGTATTTTCAATTTTTCCTCACCACAACAGATAACCTTTATTAAAATCTCTTTATCCTTAATCTGATTATACAGACCATCTTCTATATCCCAGTAAACATAATGATTCCACGGGTCAACAGGCAAGAACACTACTTTTGTTTCATTGTATCTTTCAGGTATGGTTATCTCTTCAGATATAAAAGGTTGTGATTCTGCTTTTATAGATTCTTCCACCACATTTATTCTGGAAGAGAGACCTATATTTTCCAAACTTTTCTTTAAAAGATTATTTTCATCCATTTTTACACCTCTTTTGGATATCCAAATTTAAGCTCTTCGTACAGCCTTATATACCTTGATGCAGAAGCATCCCATGAAAAATCCAGAGTCATAACGAACTCTCTTAACCTGTTGAATTTATTTTTATTTCTAAAAAGTTCCTTTGCCCTGTTTATAGCCTTTAAAAACTCCATTTTAGTAGGCTGCTCAAACAGAATCCCATAGCCTGCAGGATGGTCTATATCAATAACTGTATCAGATAAACCACCTGTTTTTCTTGCGACAACAAGCGTTCCATATCTCATGGCTATCATCTGGTTTAATCCGCATGGCTCATATATTGAAGGCATAAGAAGAAAGTCTGCAGAGGCATACATTTTCCTACTTAGAGGTTCATCGTATCCAACTTTAACAAATATATTTTTAAATTTTCCTTCAATACTTTTGAAAAATTCATTGTAAGGTTTATCACCTGAGCCTAAAATAGCAAAATTTGCATTCATTGAAGCCATATTAATAATAGACTGTTGAAGTATATCAATGCCCTTTTGTTTGGCAAATCTACCTATAAACACAAAAAGAGGGGCTTTTATATTTTTAAGATTAAACTCCTTCAAAAATGCCTCTTTATTCTTATCCTTTTTTTCTATTGTTGTTTCATTGTAGTTCTGATAAATGTACTGGTCTGTTTCTGGGTTCCATACCTCGTAGTCTATACCATTCAGAATTCCGTACAGTTTATGACAGTGCTTTCTGAGAACACCATCAAGACCAAATCCATATTCTGGTGTGCATATCTCCCTTGCGTATGTAGGGCTAACTGTGGTTATAGCGTCAGAAAAAATAATACCTCCTTTCAGAAAATTTACCTTTCCATAAAACTCTAAAGTTTCCATATTAAATAGATGCCAGCCTAAATCAAGTTCATCTATAGCTTTTTTGTTAAAAAGTCCCTGATAGGCGATATTATGAATGGTATGTATAGATTTTATTTTTTCTGTCCTGTACTTCTCTTTTAATAAAACAGGAATCAGGGCTGTTTGCCAATCATTTGTATGTATAATATCTGGATAGAAATTTGTTTTTCTGAAAAACTCTAAAACAGCGTAAGAAAAGGCACCAAACCTTATGTGGTTATCAGGATAATCACCTTCAGGTGTACCGTAAAGATAATCTCTACCAAAGAGTTCTTCATTATGAAAAAAGTAATACTTGACATCATTTTTAAGCTTATAGATTTTGAATTTATAAGTTTTAACAGGTAAAGGAACTTCAATCTCTAAATCTGTTTCTACAATACCAAACTTTTTCTTATCAACAGTTTTGTAAAGAGGCATAAATGATATTACTTTTAAGCCTAAGTGGGAAATAGCTTTTGGCAAAGAATAAGCAACATCTGCAAGACCACCTGTCTTGGCGAAAGGATAAATTTCACTTGATACAAAAGCTATTTTCATTTTTCAACCTCGTTAAATTATTACCTCTCTAAGATACTTGGCAGCCTCTTCTGGTGGTGTTGGATTTATAAAATAATCTGTTCCAAGCTCAAAACCAGCATGAATAGCAATTCTCGGTAAAATCTCTATATGCCAGTGAAAAAATCTGTCTATACCATAAAAATAATCCGGTTCTTTAGGGTTGTCACGAATAGGGGGAGAAGTGTATAAAATCAGATTAAAAGGAGGATTTACAAGGGCTTTATGTAGTCTTCTTACAGCCTGCTGGGTAGCTTCAGATAAGTGTTTTAGAATGTCTCCATCAATCGTTGAAAAATCATGTAGATGTTTTTTAGGCAGAATTTTTATTTCGAAAGGATACAGAGAAGCATATGGACAGAAGACCAGGAAATCTCTATTTTCATAAACAACTCTACTACCATCTAACAGTTCAGCTTTTACTTCATCACATATATAACATCTGTCATGCTCTTTAAAGTACTTTCTGCACTGGTTTATCATTGTTTCCTGCTTTTTTGGAATCTGTGATAGAGCTATAAGCTGGGAATGAGAATGAACAAGGCTTTTTCCTGCATCTTTTCCATGGTTTTTAAATATATGGACATATCTTATCCTTAAGTCCATATATAAAGCTCTCATCCTCTCTCTAAAAGCAATAAACATATTGGACATTTCTTCTACTGAAAAGTCCTGGATATGTTTATAATGATCCGGCGTATCTATAATAACTTCGTGGGCACCAAAGCCACCTTTTTTATCGTATATCAAGTGAAAATCAGATTTGTCTGTTTCTTCTATTCTCAGTGCTGGATACTTGTTTGGTATTACCCTTACTTTCCATCCTGGGGTGTTAGGTTCTGTATTTGGTTCTCTAATAGAAAATATCTCAGGTGGCGTTCT
>CAYTOE010000018.1:4555-17343 GCA_964439255.1 uncultured Aquificales bacterium | reverse complement strand
CTCTTTTCTTTTCAAAAAGCTCAATTGCCTCATCTCTTGGAAGTTCTTCCCTTTCAACAGGGCAGTTTCTGTTTATAATCTCCCTCATCTTTTCTTCTATAACAGGGAGGTCTTCCTCTGTCAGTCTTTTTCCCTCCACCTCAACATCGTAATAAAAACCATTTTCTGTTGTTGGACCAATCCCGAGATGGACATTTTCATCTCCGTATAGCTCTTTTAGAGCCTGAGCCATTATATGGGCTAAAGAGTGTCTTAGAAGTTCCAAACTCTCAGGGTCTTTTTTTGTTATAAACTTTAGCTCTCCACTTTCTTTTATTGGTGTATGAATGTCTATTATCTTTCCGTTTAAAACACCACCTATAGCTCCTTTTATCTTTTTCCCTTCTCCTTCAAGAGCCTGTATAATTTCTTTTATTGTGATACCATCCTCAAACTCATACTCCCCAAATCTATTTATATTCAACTTTATCATTTAAACCAACGCCTCCTGTTTTTTGTAAAGAAAATATTTTATCACTGTTTATTCTTCGCTTTTATAGCTCTTATTATAACCATAGATGGTTTAACACCAACTATCTTTAACCCTGATACAGACTTTACATTCACCTTAAGTATATTCTTACCAGGTTTTATACTTTTACCATTAACAAAAGCTTTTATACTTGATATATCAACTGTTGTAAGTGTTCCTTTGTATCCTTCAACAATAACAAGAACTTTCTCAGGCTTTATTCTTGTTATAAGTATATTTTCAGGAACATCCCTTATTTCAACAGGTGTGTAAAACTCTATTTTAGTTTTTTGCATACTTGTTATGTTAAGCCACAGGAGAAATGCAACTAAGAAAGAAAGAATTTTAAGTGGAAGGTTTTTAAGTAAAATGCTTTTTATTTTTTCCATTTTCCAAACCTGAATTTATCAAGTGTTTTTGATAATTTTTTAATCAGCTTTTCATATCTGTTTGTAGGACTCACCTCTAACAAATCCATAAGTTTTTTCTTAAGAGATAGGGAATCGAGATTTCTGTATAACCTTCCATCAACAGCAAGGGATATTTCTCCCCTTTCCTCTGAAACTATCAATGCTACAGCATCGGTTTCCTCTGATATACCTATTCCAGCTCTATGCCTTGTTCCTATATTTTTTGGTATATTTGGATTTATAGTGAGGGGAAGAAAACATCTCGCCATGGCAATCTTCTGGTCTCTTATGATAACAGCTCCATCATGAAGGGGTGTTTGTGGAACAAAGATAGATATTAAAAGCTCAATGGTCACATCACCGTTTATCTTCACACATCCTTCTGTATAATTATCAAGGTCTATACTTCTTTCAAAAACTATTAAAGCTCCTATTTTCCTCTCAGCTAAAAATGTTGAAGCCCTTATAATTTCATCTATTGCCTTTTTCCTTGATAAAAAGAGATTTCTGAAAATACCTGTTTCTCCTATTTTGGCAAGACCCCTTCTGAGTTCAGGCTGGAAAAGAACAATTATAAGGAAAATACCTACGCTCCAGAGATTATCAAATATCCACTCAACAGTTCTAAGCTCAAGTATTCTTGCAAGAAGCCAGACAGATAAAACTAAAAATATACCTATAAGTATCTGCCAGCCCCTTGTACCAATGAGAAATTTTAGAAGGTAGTAAATAAGGACAGAAACAATGATTATGTCTAAAACATCATTCCACCTTATTGAACCTACTACATCAAATATCCAGCTAAGATTATCAAACAAGCCTGTATCCTCTTATTGTGTCTATCATTGTCAAAAACTCTGATGTTTCTCTAACATCATGGGTTCTTACAATATGAGCACCATTTAAAACGGCTATAGCTGTTGCACCAAGTCCTGCATACAATCTATCCTTTGGTTGTGGGATTTCACCTCTACCAAGAAGATTTTTTAACACTATACCTAAAAATGATTTCCTTGATATACCGATTAGTATTGGATAACCAAGTATTTTAAACTCTTTAAGTCTTTTTATTATCTCTATATTATGCTCAACATTTTTTCCAAAACCTATTCCTGGGTCTATAACAAACCTGTCTTTCCTTATACCATGCCTTATACCGTAATTAATCTGGTTATCAAGGAAACTAACTATATCCTGAACAACATCATCATAATACACATTTTTTTGCATATTTTTTGGGGTGCCTTTTATATGATTCACAATAACAGGACAGTCATACATCTTTACAATTTCAACCATTTTAGGGTCAAAACTCATACCGCTTATATCGTTAACAATATCAGCTCCTTCATCAAGAGCTGCTTTTGCAACCTGAGATTTATATGTATCTATAGAAATCAAAAACTTGTCTCCCAACTCCTTTCTTATAGCCTTTATCACAGGTATAACCCTTGATAATTCTTCCTCAACAGTTACAGGCTCAGAGCCTGGTCTGGTTGACTCCCCTCCAATATCAATTATGTCTGCCCCATCCTCAAGCATCTGGGCTGTTCTTTTTACAGCATTTTCTATATTGAAAAACTCTCCTCCATCAGAAAATGAGTCAGGAGTTACATTAAGAATCCCCATAATAGCCGTTTTTGTACCTAAATTTAAAAATTTTCCTTTGTAGTTTATTTTGAAACTGTTTTTATTGATATTTACCCACTGCTGAGTTAGTTTTTTAGCATCTTCTCTTTTTCCTTCAGATTTAAGTTTTTTTATAAGTTCTTTAAATTCATCCTCATCTTTAACAGTAACAGGTTGTTTAAAAGGGTCTGAAAAGATAATCCTGTAAACCTCAACATCCTCAACTTTTATGTATGTTTCAAAATTCACCTTTTTTCTCCTGTGTTTTATGGAGATTATATTTTAACTATTAATAATCGTTTCACAAAGAAAAAATCGTGAGAAATATTGGTTTTCTCATAAAAATTATACTGGTTTAAATGTAAAATTGTTTTTAAAGGAAATGTTAATAAATTTTATTTTATAAAATCTAAAAAGAGATTAGAATGGGTATAAGTCCTGAAACAATTGATGAAGTAATAAGAACAGCAAATGTTTACGATGTAATCTCGGATTATATAACATTAGAGAAAGCAGGTTCCAACTACAGGGCTCTATGTCCTTTCCATACAGAAAAAACACCTTCTTTTATGGTTTCCCCGCAAAAGAACATATATAAATGTTTTGGGTGTGGAAAAAGTGGAAATGCTGTAAAGTTTGTTATGGATTATGAAGGCCTTTCCTTTCCAGAAGCTATTGTAAAAATTGCCCAGAAGTATAACATACCTGTAAAATACACAAAAAATGATGAAAATCTTCAACATCTAAACGGACTTTTTGAAGTATCCAAAAAGATTTCTTCTTTTTACAAACAGCAGCTGAAAAAATCAAATATAGCGAAATCTTATCTGTCTGAGAGAGGAATAAGCTTTTCAGTGGCTGACTTCTTTGATATCGGTTATTCCCCTGAAAATCCTGAGGAAATTCTACATTTTTGTAAAAAAGAGGGAATATCTTTAGAAGAATTAAAAGAGATAGGGATTGGTTCTGTGTATGAAAATGGAAAATTTGTAGATAGGTTCAGAGGAAGAATCATCTTTCCTATAAAAGATGGAAGGGGAAGAGTTGTTGCTTTTGGTGGTAGAATAATAAATGGGGAACAAAAACCAAAATATCTAAACTCCCCTGAAACAAAAATATATTCAAAAAGTAGAGTCCTTTACGGCTACTTTGAAGCAAAGGATATTCTAAGAGAAAAAAAAGAGGTAATTATTGTTGAAGGGTATTTTGACCTGATATCCCTTTATCAGGTAGGAATAAAAAATGTTGTAGCAACACTTGGTACATCTTTTACAGATGAACACGGTAATCTGTTAAGGAAATTCGTAAAAAAAGCTATTCTGATGTTTGATAGCGATAAAGCAGGTAAACAGGCAGCTATTAGAGCTTCAAAGATTCTTCTTTCAAAAGAAATTGATGTTTTCTACGCACCACTTTATAAAAAAGACCCTGACCAGTTGGCAAAGGAAGGGAGAAAAGCGGTTGAGGAAGTTATAAAAAACTCAAAAGATTTTTTTGGCTTCCTTATAGAAAAAATAAAAGAAGCAAAAGATTTGAAAAATGAGAAAAAATTAATAGATTTATATCTTGATATTCTATCTTACATTCCGAATAAGCATGTACAGGGGTTGTATCTGAAGAAACTTTCAGAGGAAACAAATATACCTATCGGTTATTTAGAGGTTAAAGAAAGAAAAGATATCACTTCCTCCACAGACAAAGAAGGTAGTGAAATTGAGCGTTTTCTTTACTATCCTGAAAAAATTATATTGAAAACCCTTGTACACGAGAAGGATAAATTATTGAGACTATTTAACAATTTTGATAAAATTGAAGGTTCGGAGTATTTTTTGTATCTACTCAGGTTAGTGATTGATAACCATATATCAGAGGAAGAATTGGAAGAAATAAAATCATTTCCAGTACCAGTAGATTTAGGGGCGGCGGTGGAATCTTTAAACAAACTACATGATAGGTGGATTAAAAGTCAGGTGGAGATATCAGCCATTTTTAATAAGACAGATGAAAATATTCTCTCTCTTCTAATAAAAAAACAAAAAGGAGGAAGTGATTGCTGATGATGATGCATGAAAGGGACGATGTCCAAAAATTAATTATCCTTGCAAAAGAAAAGGGATACGTCACCTACAAGGAGCTTTCAGAAACAATTGATGAAGACCTCTTACTTTCAGAGGAATTAGAAGAACTTATAGAGTACCTGAACAGTCTGAATATAGATGTTGTAGAAGAAGGAAAACCTGAGGAATTTTCAGGCGACGGAGCCGATTATTTAGGTATAGACTTCTCAGATGATGTCTGGTCAAAAACAGATGACCCTGTAAAGCTTTACCTTAAAGAGATGGGAAAAATACCACTTCTTACAAGAAACGAAGAGATTAAACTGGCAAAAGATATAGAAAAAGGCAGAAAAAAAGTATTCAGAGGACTTTTAAGAACATCTTTCCTCATGGAAAAACTCCTCGATGAATGGGCAAAGGTTGCAGATGGAAAAATGAAAGTTAAAGACATTATAAATATTGATTTTGGTGATAAAGAAGATGAGGATGCTATAGACGAATCTGAGGTTTTAGATGCAGCTACAAAGGATTTTATAGAAAAAGGTTTAAAGCTCGCCCATATGTACAGAGAGCTGAGAGATTTAGAGGCAGCCATTATAGAAAATCCAGACAATGAAGAACTGAAAAAAGAGTTTATAAAAAAACATGCAAAAGTAAACAGATTCGTAAAAAGTCTGAATATAAAATTCACAAAATTAGATAAGATAGCAGATGAACTTAAAGACCTGTATCAGAGATTAAAAAGAAAAGAAAAAGACCTATCAAAAAGAATAAGAAAACTCCAGAAAATAGACCCTGATATAGAAAAGCTCCTTAAAGGTGATTACTCAGACCCTGAGATACTAAGAAAAATTGAGGAAAATGGATTTTCCTTTGGTAGATTTGAGATCCTAAGAACAGAAGTTCTTAAACTCAGAGAGGAAATTGAAGAGCTAAGGGAAAAGATAGGAACTGTTCCTGGAGAGTTTGATTATGTTATGAAGATTATTCAGGAAGGAAGACACGAAGTAAATGAAACAAAACAAAAAATTGTACAGTCAAACCTCAGACTTGTTGTTTCAATAGCTAAAAAATACACAAACAGAGGACTCCAGTTCCTTGACCTTATTCAGGAAGGAAATATAGGCTTGATGAAAGCTGTTGATAAATTCGATTACAAAAAAGGGTACAAATTCTCCACTTATGCAACATGGTGGATAAGACAGGCAATAACAAGGGCGATAGCTGACCAGGCAAGGACAATAAGAATACCTGTTCATATGATTGAAACAATAAACAAAATTGTTAGAATTTCCCGCTCTATGGTTCAGGAACTTGGAAGGGAACCTACCCCTGAAGAGATAGCAAAAAAAGTTGGTATGCCTGCTGAAAAGGTAAGAAAAATACTGAGAACCTCTCAAGAACCTATATCCCTTGAAACACCTATAGGTGATGATGACGAATCACACCTTGGAGATTTCATTGAGGACAAAACAGTTCTTTCCCCTGAACAGCATGTTCTAAGACAGGCATTAAGACAGCAGCTTGAAGAAGTATTATCAACACTTTCAGAAAGGGAAGAACAGGTTTTAAGATACAGATTTGGACTTGAAGATGATACAGAATATACACTTGAACAGGTTGGTAAGAAATTTGGTGTTACAAGAGAAAGAATAAGACAGATAGAAGCTAAGGCTTTAAGGAAGTTAAGACATCCCCACAGGGCAAAATATTTAAGACCATTCTGTGAGGAATAAAAAAAGCTCCCGAAAGGGAGCTTTTATATTTTTATCTGTAATTGATGGTTGTACATCTCTATGATTTCTTTTTCAGTCGTTGCATCCTCAGGTTTTTTATCAAACCTGTACTTACCTGTAAATCTTGGGAATCTCAATCCTAACCCCCTATTCAACTTAACTTTATCCCATCCACATGTATGAACAGGACTTAATGTAAGCTCTGCACCTGTTATCTCAAGCACAAGGTAAGGCTCATACCATATATCAGCACTAAGTATTGAGTTAACCCTTGGGTGTTTGTGGTTTATCTGATGAGGGGTTAAAATTTCATCAAGTTTTCTAAAATCGTCTTCTGTAAAACCTGTACCAACCTTACAAACAGTCTTAAACTGGTCTGTTTCAGGGTCATAACAGGCCATTAAAAGTGAACCAAAAGTTCCTGCCCTCTGGCCTTTACCGTAAAACGCTCCAACAACAACAAGGTCAAGGGTATCTGCAAGATAAGATTTGTAATCCCTTTTATACTTAATCCAGAGAAAACCCCTTTTACCTGCCTGATATATTGAATCCTTTTGAAGAGATTTACATACAAGGCCTTCACAACCATTTTCTATTGCCTCATGGAAGAAAGCTTCTAAATCTTCAACATTGTCCACAACTTTTCTTGTCGCAAGGTTTATTCTATCAGTTGTTTTTATGTTTTCCTCTAAAATCTTTCTCCTTTCAGGGTACGGCTTAAGTGTCAGGTCTTCACCGTTTAGGTACATAATATCAAATATAAAACCAGCTATAGGGTACATCATAATATGGAATCTTGTAACGTACTTTACCCTTCTGTTCATCAAATCCTGAAATGGTCTTATAGCTCCTGAAGATGGGTCTATAACAACAGCCTCAAGCTCAAGGATATACTCTTCAGGAGTTGCCTCTTTCAAAAACTCAATCAGGTCTGGGAATTGACCAGTTATATTCTCAAGTCTTCTTGAAAAAAGATAGAATGTATCACCTTTTCTGTGAACCTGAATCCTTTCACCATCATACTTGTACTCAGCTCCAGCTTTTCCCCCTAACTTCTTAAGAATAAAAGAGGGAATAGCCATCCTTTCAGCAAGCATTGGTCTTATAGGTCTTCCAATCTGTATTTTTATCTTTTCAACCCCTTCCAGTCCCTCTTTTACAAGTACAGTAGATACGTATCCTAAATCTGAGGTTAGATTATAAGCCCTCTCTATTATTTTTCTGTTCTTTTTGTCCCCTGTAAAAGCTATTGAAAGGGCGTCCATAATTGTGTTATCTCCGATACCAAGTCTTAATCTTTCTGTAATTGTTCTTAAAAGAAACTTTACCTCAAGGGGAGATGCCTTTCTCAAAAGAGATATAAAAAGTTCCATCTTCTTTTTGGAAGAACCGTACCCTGTAGTCTCTGCGATTTTTTTCAGAGTTTCATACACCTCTTCAACAGACAGTTTACCCTCTGGCTTGAAATTTTTTTCCTGATACAGAGATTTACCAGCATCACCTAAATCTCCAGTTTCAACTATTTTTTTCTGTATTTCATGCTCATCTAAGGACAAAACAGTTGATAAAGCTTTTATAGCTGATTTTTCACTGAAGTTATAATCAAGACCTGTGTATTCAGGGGCTATCTTACCAACAGATAGATACACAACTTTATCTATAAGGTTTTCAGGCGTACTTTTAAAAAGTTCCACAAGGGCGTTTGTCATCTCAATTCTACTTGTGGTTTTTTCTAAAAAATCATAAAATTCGGCTAATTTTCTGTACTCCATTTCAAAACTCCTTAACTCTTTTTAATAAAAGTTAATCCCATACAAAATAGATTTCATCTATTGAGATATAGAATTTTTAAAATAACCACATCCTTTTTATCTGATAGATTAGTTAGGAATAACTAACAGGAGGTTATATATGAGAGATAAACCTATTATGCACTGGGCTGTTGCAGGCTTTCTTTTTGCTGTTATCAATTTAATAACGTTCATAGTTGCAAACAGACCTATAGGTGCATCAACAGCTTTTCCATACATTGGAAATGTTGTTTTTCCAGGGATAGAAAATGACTACTGGAATGAGATTCAAAAGTCAGGAAGATGGGAAGTATGGTTTCTTTTAGGTGGTTTTATAGGGGCTGTTATATCTTCACTTGTAACAAAAACATTCAGATTTACAGTCAGACCTGTTTACTGGGAAAAAAATCTAAATATGTCAACAAAATCAAGGGTTTTATTTGCATTCTTAGGTGGTTTCTTACTTATTTTTGGTGCAAGGATGGCAGGTGGATGTACATCTGGGCACATGTTTAGTGGTGGGATGCAACTTGCCGTCAGTTCTCTCTGGTTTGCAATTTTTGCATTTATCGGTGGTCTTGCTGCTGCAAACATAATATACAGAAGGAGGTATAGAGATTGAGCACGATAATAACAGCTTTCTTAATAGGTCTTGTATTTGGTGTAATAATGCAGCTTGCTCAGCTTGACAGACTTGCAAAGGTTATAGGAGCTTTTCTCCTTAAAGACCTTACAATACCAAAAGCCCTTCTAATGGCTATGGGTGTAGGTGCAATTCTTATTTACACAGCTGAACATTTCGGACTTATAACTCTTCATATAAAACCTTTTTACCCTGTAGGGATTGCCTTAGGTGGATTAGTGTTTGGTATAGGAATGGTTATTGTTGGTTACTGTCCCGGAAGCATGCCTGAGGCTGTTGGTGAGGGAAGGATAGATGCATTTTTTGGGATAATAGCAGGTATTGTAGGGGGAATTATATTTACAATGATTTTCCCATTTTATGAGGCATCTTTTTTACATGGAACAGTCTTAGGTAAACCCACATTATCAGACCTTCTTGGTCTTAAAGGAACAGGAAAATGGATTTTTTCAGTTTTTATAGGTCTTGTTTTTATAGGACTTGCTTTTTTTGTTGATAGATTGGAAAAAAAGTACATTTCCAAAAACATTTAGGGGGAAATCCCCCTTCCCTTTTTCTGAATTGTAATATATTTTTACAATTACCATCATATTACATATAATATTTCAAAATTTTATAAAACAGGAAAAAAGTTGCCAGAAAATAACGACCAGCAGAAAAAACTTAAAGGTACGGAAAAAGCCGCTATTTTACTTTCCCTCTTACCAGAAGAAGAAGCGGCAAAAATATTCAAGTATTTAAAAGACCATGAAATAGAAAAGTTAGTAAAACAGATATTAACTATTGAAACCCCTTCTAAAGATGTTGCAAAAGCGGTTTTAGAAGAGGCTTACGAAACATTAAAAGAGTTAACACCTTTGAAAATAGCCCCTGAAAATATAAAGAAAGTATTGGAGAAAGCTTTACCACCTGATAAATTGGAGAAACTACTGACAGAAACCCTCTCTGCAGAAGAAGGAAAGGCTATATTTAGAGAAATAGAGAAGATGGATCCAAAATTTATAGCCAATGTTATAAAAAATGAACATCCACAGGTTATAGCTTTAATACTGTCCCAGATAAATCCAAATAAGGCAGCAGATATAATCCAGTTTTTACCAAAAAGATTAGGGATTACTAATCTACAGGAAGAGGTTATAAAAAGAATAGCATCTATAGAAAAAATATCCCATGATATGGTAAAGGTTGTTGCAGATACTTTAGAAGAAGAACTTATGATGATAGGTGCAGGTAAAGAGGAAACATTAAGCGGTCTTGATGTGGCTGCCGAAATTGTAAACATACTTCCAAAAGAGCTAACACAGGAAATTTTAGATGAAATTAGAAAAGAGAATGCTTCCCTTGCAGATGCCATTGAAGAGAGAATGTTTAAATTTGAAGATATTGTTAAGCTTGATAACAGAGCCATTATTGAAATACTTAAAGTTGTTGATAAAAATGACCTTCTCATCGCCCTTAAAGGGGCACCTCCTGAGATTATGGAGAAATTCACATCTAATATGTCTAAAAGAGCTGCACAGATGTTCCTTGAAGATATGGAAGTTCTTGGACCTGTTAAAAAATCAGATGTTGAAAAAGCGAGGAAAAAGATTATCGCTACAATTAAAGGCTTAATAGAAAAAGGTATTATTGAGTATGGTTCTGGGGAAGAAATGTTATAAATGGAGGATAAATTTTGTCTGAAGAATTTCTATCTCAGGAAGAGATAGACGCCTTATTAGGCGGGGAGAGTGAAACAGAAAAAAAAGAAGAGTCAAAATCAGATGTAGCACCTTTTGATTTTTCTGAAGTTGAACATATAAAAAAGGGTGGTCTCCCTGGCCTTGATATGATTTTTGAAAGATGGATAAAAGTCTTCAGGGAAGAGGTCAGGAAAATATCAGCTGATATAGGAATGGTTTCCAAAGACAACATGTATATATCCCGTTTTAACGCATTTATGATGAAAATTCCCCTTCCTGCGAGTTTTTCCATATTCACAATGAGACCTTTGAAAGAAAATGCCCTTCTTATAATAGATTCAAGGCTTGTGTTCACAATTATAAGTGTTCTTTTTGGAGGACCTGCAAAACCTTTTAAAGTCGAGGGTAGAGAGTTTACAAAATTAGAGACAAAAATCGTTCATGATTTTGTTGAAATTATACTAAAGACATTTGAGGAGGTATGGGAAAGTCTATACCCTGTCAATATAGAACTTGTTTCTGTAGAACTGAACCCAAGTCTTGCAAAGATAGTATCTCCAAATGAAAAAATAATTGTTGTAGAGTGTCGCCTCGATATAAATGGGTATGAAGCACCTTTTTTCTTTGTATTTCCACAGGGGATGTTTATGCCCATTAAAGATATCGTTTACTCCCAGTCTCCTTTAACAGAAGACCCTGTATGGAGAAAAAACCTTACAGAAAAGGTTCTTAAGCTTGAGTTAAAACTCACCCTTGAACTTTTGAGGAAAGAGTTTAAGGTAAAAGAGATTCTTGCCTGGGATGTTGGTAGTGAAATTGTGTTTGATGTAACAAAAGAAGATGAACTTTCCCTTTATGTTGAAAACGAAAAAAAATTCTTAGCAAAATTAGGAAAAGTAGATAAAAGATATGCAGCTATGATTACAAAAATATTAGAAAACAACTCAGAGGGGAAAAATGGAAGAGAAGAAGATTGAAGAAAACAACGAAGATATAGATCAGGAAAAATTAGCTGAACAGTGGGCTAAAATGGCGGAAGAAGGAGAAGAAAAAGTAGAAGAACAGGAAGTTGACCAGGAAAAATTAGCTGAAGAATGGGCTAAAGCTGCAGAATCTCAGGAGATAATGGAAGAAAAAAAAGAGCTTACAGAAAAAGAAACAGTAGCCCTTGAAAAGGAAAAGTTAGATATATTTATGGATATTCCCCTTGAAATATCTGTGGAAATAGGCAATACAGAGCTTCCCCTTGAGGAGATACTGAGACTTGCCCCAAACAGTATTGTTGAGCTTGACAAATTTATAAATCAACCTGTTGATTTAAAGGTAAATGGAAAGCTTGTTGCTAAAGGTGAACTTTACACAGTTGAAAACAACTTTGCCATAAAAATAACAAGTATCATAACAGCACAGGAAAGATTAAAACTTTTTTCTGAAGAGTTCGAATAATAAAAAATAAGGGAGAGTGAAATGGCTATAAATTTTCAGCCAATTTATGTCCTTGCATCTGGAGGAAAAAGAGCTTTAGAACAACTTGATATAACAGCTAACAATATAGCAAACGCAGACACACCTGGCTTTAAAAAAATACTTATGAAAGAGATGAGCCAGTATATACCAAAAAATCAGGGAAACACAAGAGACCTTTTTGTGTTCCCAAGATTTGAAAGTTCCCCTGTTTTATTGAAACAGGGTGATTTAGAAGAAACAGGAGAACCTTTGGATATAGCTATACAGGGGGATGGGTTTTTTAATATTCAGACCCCTAATGGTGTTTTTTACACAAGGAATGGACATTTCTTCTTGGACAGTGAAGGTTATATAGTAGACCCAAACGGAAACTACCTTTTAGATGAAAATGGTTCAAGAATCCAGCTTGAATCACAGGAAAATATAACAATAACAGAGGAAGGAGAGGTATTTCAGGGGAGTGATTTTATTGCAAAAATAAAAATATCAAACTTTTTAGATGTTAAACCATTGGGTAGTTCATACTACACAAAAAATGGAAATGAAATTCCAGCAGAGGTTGTGCTCCAACAGGGATTCTTAGAAAGGTCAAATATAAATCCTGTTGATGAGATGGTCAACCTTATAGAAGCCCAGAGAAGATTTGAGATTTATGGAAATCTTATGAGAAGTTTAGACTCAATGGAACATAAGGCTAATGAGATAGGAAGGGCATAAAAACTCTCCCTGTAGTATAACTGTTAAACTTTTTTACAACTTCACCGAAAAAGCTCATAAGAAAAAACAAACATATATAAGAGAAGGGGAAAGTGAAATGATAAGAGCTTTATGGACTTCTGCCTCTGGAATGGAAGCCCAACAGA
>CAYTOE010000018.1:0-4455 GCA_964439255.1 uncultured Aquificales bacterium | reverse complement strand
AGTGAAATGATAAGAGCTTTATGGACTTCTGCCTCTGGAATGGAAGCCCAACAGACAAACCTCGATGTAATATCCCACAACATAGCCAACGTCAACACGGTAGGTTTCAAAAGAAGCAGAGCAAATTTTGAAGACCTTATATACCAGGATATAAAAGACCCAGGTGTTATGAGCTCAACAGAAACAAGAGTTCCATCTGGAATACAGGTTGGCTTAGGTGTAAAACTATCAGACGTAAGTAAAATATTTTCTCAGGGAAGTTTAATAAAAACAGATAAACAGCTTGACCTTGCCATACAGGGAGACGGATTTTTCAAAATAGAACTTCCAGGTGGAGGAGAAGCTTATACAAGAGCTGGGAACTTTCAGATAGATGACCAGGGTTATGTGGTTACACCAAATGGGTACAGACTTTATCCAAATATACAGATTTCTGCCCCAGAAACGCTTGTTAGTATCCAGATAAGCCCAAATGGAAATGTTTATGTTGTCAGAAACGAAGGTGGACAGCAGACAACAGAAGAGCTTGCAAATATCAAACTGTACAAATTTATAAACCCTGCAGGTTTAAAAGCCATAGGAGAAAATCTGTTTGTAAAAACAGAAGCTTCAGGTGAAGAAATCGAAGGAGACCCAAACACAGATGGTTTTGGAAAAATAGCTCAGGGTTTTTTAGAAGCCTCAAATGTAAATATTGTTGAAGAAATGGTAAATCTTATTGTAGCCCAGAGGGCTTATGAAATTAACTCTAAAGGTATAACCACAGCAGATGAGATGCTTAGAACGGTTAGCTCCCTTAAGTCTTAATATTATTTTTCTGTTTGTATTTACTGTTGGGGTGGCTAACGCCTCAACACAGATTAAACTAAAAGGGGAAGTTGTTTTAGATAAAAAGGATATACTCATTAAAGATATAGCTGTTGTAAAATCTGATAATAAAAGATTCCAGAAGTTTTTAAATCAGATTTTTGTAAAAACTTTTCCAGAAAACAGTTATGAGGAAAAGATTTATCCTGAAGATATAAAAGATGCTTTAAAAAAAAATTATATTGACATATCAAACATATACATATCTGGAAACTACACAGTTGTAAAAAGAAAATTAGAGATTATAAACCAGCTTAAAATAGAAAATGATGTCAGGGATTATCTAAAAAAGTACAGAAATATAGAAATCCTATCTATATCTGTTCCTAAAGTAAATATAAAAGGAACAGGTTTAAAAAAAGAAATTTTAGAGAGAAGTAGAACAAACACCCACATATACATGACATACAAAATATTTAAAGATGGAAATCTAATAAAGAGACTAACTATTCCTGTAGCTTACAAAAAAATCTCTTATGTTGTTTTTTCAAAAACAGACATTAGAAAAGGTGAGTATATAACGAAAGACAAGGTTTATATAAAAAAATACACAGGAAACACAAGATATCTGTACACAGATATCAAAGAATTATTAGGAAAAAAGGCAAAGATAAATATAAAAGAAAATACACCAATAAAAGAATTTATGATTATTCCTGATTTTCTTGTTCAGAGGGGAAGTAATGTAAAAATTATTTACAATAGAGGGATTATACATATAGAATTAATAGGTAGAGCCCTTGAAAATGGACAGTTAAATCAGATTATAAAAGTTAAAAATATATCATCAGGAAAAGTGATACCATGCAGAGTTATTGGAAGAAATCAGGTCTTATTTATAGGGGGGTCTTTATAGCGGTATTTTTGATGATGACTTCCTGTGCATCAAAGAAAACTGTAGTTATAGAGAAACCTCCACCTATGCCGCCAGAAATAGGAAAAACAGAAGAAAAGCCACCACCAGGTTCTTTATTCAATGGAAGAGACAACCTGTTTTCAGATGACAAAGCAAGAAATGTCGGAGACATTCTAACAATAAAAGTTGTGGAAAATGTATCAGGTTCAGGAAGTGCAACAAGTCAGTCAGGAAGAGATACATCTGTCAATCTAAATTTCCCATCTCCTGTTTTAATGGGTAAAAAAGTGCCAAATAAATCACCTATTGCATCTGTAAATGCTTCCTCCGGAAACAAATTCAAAGGACAGGGAAAAACAGGTAGAAATGCAAATCTTATAGCCACAATAACAGCAAGAGTTGTTAAAGTTTATCCAAATGGAAACCTTTTCATAGTAGGTGAAAAAGTAATAAAGATAAATAACGATGAGCAGGTTCTAAAAATCTCAGGAATAGTAAAACCATCTTATATACAACCGGATAACTCTATATACTCCTTCCAGATTTCAGACATGAGGGTTGAATACAACGGAAAAGGCTTTATAGCAGACCAGCAACAACCTGGATGGCTTGCAAGATTTCTTATAAAGATATGGCCTTTTTAGGGGAGAGTACCATGTTTAGAGTTTTCTTGATTTTTTTAATTGTTGTTTCATTTTCATACGCAACAACTGAGGTAAGAATAAAGGATGAGGTTAATGTATTAGGTGTCAGAAATAACTACCTTACAGGTTATGGTATAGTTGTTGGTCTAAATGGAACTGGAGACGGGACAACAAGTAGATACACCCTTTTGAGTATAGCAAATATGCTAAAGAAAATGGGGATATATATAGACCCGAATCAGGTAAAAACAAAAAATGCAGCTGCTGTCATTGTAACCGCAAAAATGCCCCCTTTTGCAAAATCAGGAATGACCTTTGATGTTACAGTTGCCTCCTTAGGAGATGCAAAAGATATATCAAACGGTGTACTTATAAGAACCCCTTTAAGAGGTCCAGATGGCAGGATATACGCTTTTGCTCAGGGACCAGTATCAACAGGTGGAGGATTTTCAGAGTCAAACAAAGGGGGAAAAATACAGAAAAACTTTCCGACAACAGGTGTTGTTGTAAATGGCGGTATTATGGAAAGGGATTTACCTTTCAGATTTGCGAGTATGGACAATCTTGTTTTAACATTGAAAAATCCAGACTTTAATAAATCTGTATCAATAGCAGAAGCTATAAATAGACATTTTGGTAAAAATTTAGCTAAAGCTTTAGACGCAACAACTGTAAAAGTAAAATACCCTTCCGATATGGATAAGATAACATTTACATCAGAAGTTTTAAATCTGAAAATAAAAACAGACAGTGAACCAACAATTGTTATATACGAAAGAACAGGAACGGTTATTATGAGTGGAGATATAAAGATAGACACTCCTATATATGTTTCCCACGGAAATATATACGTTGCTGTTACAAAAAAACCTGTTGTATCCCAACCACCACCATTATCAGGTGGAACTACAGTAACAACACAGCAGGTAACAACAACGGTTGTTGAGGAAAAGGGAAGGATATTCTCTATAGAATCTCCTTCTCTAAAAGACCTTGTTAAAGCCCTAAATGACCTTGGCGTTTCCCCAAGAGACCTGATTGCAATTATTCAGGCTATAAAAAATGCAGGTAAGCTCCATGCAAAAATAATAATTATGTAGGTGTTGATATGGATGTAAAAATAACCCCTTATTGGGATTTTAAAAGTTTGAGCCAGTTAAAAAAACCTGAGGATGTTGCAAAAGAGTTTGAAACTATGTTTGTCAGGATGCTGATGAAAGAGTTTAGAAAAAGTATCCCAGAAGGACTTTTCAACTCTTCTTTTTCATCTAAAATGTATTTAGATATGTTTGATATGGAGATTTCTGAGGCTGTAGCCTCATCTGATAAATTAGGGTTGAAATCTTACATACTTAACGCTTTAGAGGCATACAACAGATATTCGGGAGAGTGAATGAACGCAGCACTTGACAGTATTTTTACAAAGATAAATCAGCATTCAGATATACTTATTGTTGTTCTTATAGTGGCTATTCTTGCCTCGATGGTTCTTCCTATACCACCAGCTTTACTTGATATACTTCTAACATCAAGTATAACTTTTTCCATAATCATTCTTATGACCGTTCTTTATGTAAAAAGCCCCCTTAACCTTCTTTCCTTTCCATCACTTCTCCTTATAGCAACCCTATTCAGGCTGTCTCTGAATGTTGCAACAACAAGGAGAATACTTTTACATGGACATGAAGGACCAGATGCTGCCGGTCATGTTATACAGGCCTTTGGACAGTTTGTTGTTGGTGGAAGCTACATAGTAGGTGCCATCGTTTTTATCATCCTTGTTACAATCAATTACATTGTGATAACAAAAGGAACAGAGAGAATTTCAGAAGTTGCCGCAAGATTTACCCTTGATGCAATGCCTGGTAAACAGATGAGTATTGATGCTGACCTCAATGCAGGAATTATAGATGAAAAAGAAGCCCAGAGAAGAAGGCAGGAATTAGCAAAAGAGGCTGATTTCTACGGTGCTATGGATGGTGCTTCAAAGTTTATAAGAGGAGATGCAATAGCGGGGATTATCGTTGCTGTAGTTAACATAGTAGGTGGACTTGCTATAGGAATCATACAGCATGGTATGGATTTACA
>CAYTOE010000017.1:0-17438 GCA_964439255.1 uncultured Aquificales bacterium | reverse complement strand
GAGTGGGATATTCTGTAAAGGAAAGGAGAATTTCTGTATATTTTTGAGATACCGATACCTTTAATCATTCTCAGTCTTGCTTCAACTTCTCTTAAAAATATATAGTTATCAAGCAGGTCAGGGTAGTGTTCTTCTACAACCTTTAGAATATTTGTTTCTCTTTTTTCTGTTATTAGTATTTTAAGCTGAGACAGGAACTCTATATCTGTTATTCCACCTTTTCCAAGCTTTATATCTATCTCATTTGGAAGTTCTTTTACAAGTCCTTCAAGGCTAAGCCTCATTTCAAATATGTCATTTATAAATTCTTTTGTTGGATAATCCCTAAATAGAAATGATTTTATAAGTTCTTCCATTTCTGCAGCTACATTTTTATCCCCAACTATAAATCTCGATTTAGTCCATGCAAGTTTTTCCCACGGTCTTGCCTCTTTTTCAAAATAGCTTTTATAAAAGTTTAAGCTCGGAGCAAGTTCTCCAGCTTTTCCAAATGGTCTGAGTCTAAGGTCAAGCTGGTACAGAATACCTTCTTTTGAGTATGATGTTAAAAGTTTAACAATCTGTGCAGGTTTCGAGATAAGGTTGTTTTTTGCATTCTCATCTACAAAAACGAATACAAGGTCAAGGTCTGAACCTATGTTCATCTCTTTACTTCCAAGTTTACCAAGAGCAAAAATGGCAAATTTTTCACCTTCTATATACCTGTATAGGTTTTCAAGTATATAATCTGCAAGGTTTGATAAAGCTGTGTTAAGTTCAACTATCCTTTCCTTTTTATTCTTCAAATGTATTTGGGAAAGGTATTTCAGGGAGGATAGTACCTCTACAACTTTTTTTACTTTTTTTAGTTTATCTATATGTGGTATATCCCCTTTTATGACAGATATTTCCTTTTCAAAACCTTTCTTATTGTAAGGAACTTCTTCTATACCAAATGCCCAGTCTAATAGTTCCTTATCTTTTGACATTAAATCTGATATATAGTCTGAAAGTTTAGCTATTGATAGCATAAAATCAACAAGTTTTTGATTTTGTTCAATTGCTGAGGCAAATATTCTTAGCATTTTTCCTTCTATCAGTAGTTTTGACAGGTTTAAAAGAAAATCTTCTTTATCTGAAAAATCTTTTAGATTCTTCTCCATCTGTGGAATAAACATAAATAATGTGTCTTTCCAGTTGCCAGATAACTCTATATATTCTTTACTCAGGAATATATCTTTAAATCTTTCCAAAGCCCATTTTCCATCTTTAAAACCAAGTTGTGATAGGTAATTAACAGCCTCTTCTTCCTGCTGTTTTGTGAGTATAAACCTTTGTAAAGGTGTTAGTTTTATATCTATAGACGGTGTTAGGCCGGAAAATATCTCTTTTACATTTTTTTTGTAAAATTCAAGCTTATTTAAAAACTCTTCTGCGTTTTTAAAGCCCATTTTGTAGGCATATTCTTCAGCTTTTTCTAAAATAAAAGACTGGGTCTGGATACATTTATCAATCTGTAAGATATGTTCTAATTTTCTGTAAAAGATATAAGCTTCCTGTAATATTTTCCCCTCTTCCTCAGAAATTATCCCCTTTTCTACAAGCTTTTTTAAGGCTTTTAAAAGATTTCTTTCTCTAAGTTCCTCATTTTTTCCACCATTTATAAGCATCAAAATCTGGATATAAAACTCTATTTCCCTTATCCCTCCTTCACCTCTTTTTACGTCCCACTCTCCGATTTTTTTCTTTTTAGATTCCTCTTCTATAAGCTTTTTCATCTCCACAACTTCTTCAAAAACCTCTTCACCTGTTGCTTTTCTATAAACAAACGGAATAACTATATCTAAAAACTGACTTGATGTTTTTTGATTACCAGCGGCATGTCTTGCTTTTATAAGCATGTGCCTTTCCCAGGTTCTTCCATGAGTCCAGTAGTAGTATTCAATAGCCGGTAAAGAATAGGCTATAAAGCCCTTTTTCCCTTCGGGTCTTAAATCTAAATCTACAATCCATGCATTTCCCTCATAAGTCCTCTTTGTTAAATAGTTTGTTGTGTCTCTAAAAACAGATATAAAAAATTCCCTGTTTGACACTCCTTTTTCTGTTTTACCTTCATCATCATATATGTACATAACATCAACATCTGAGAAGTAATTAAGTTCAAGACCACCCATTTTCCCAAGGGCTATTACACTTC
Organism: uncultured Aquificales bacterium; assembly: GCA_964439255.1. GTDB lineage: Bacteria > Aquificota > Aquificia > Aquificales > Hydrogenothermaceae > JAADDV01. Next base: position 15,262 of record CAYTOE010000017.1, on the reverse strand, counting down.
CGTTTGCTATATCTCCATCATTTTTAAAAGGTAACCCATATCTTTTTTTGTTTTTTTCAAAACTCCTTTTATAAGCCACCTCAAAAGAAGCATCTGCAAGATAAGAATACTCTTCCATAAGTTTAGGGAGTTCATCTGTCCCCATAATATCTTTGGAAACAATCCTTCCAAAATGTTTCATTTTAAAATAGGTTAATTTTGCTGAAAATTCTGTGTCATCTTTAATGTCTAAAAGCTCAAAAGCCTCTTTTATAAGAGCTTCTCTCCCTAAAAGAGGTTTATTTAAATTACTGTAGAAGTAATCAAGTTCCTGTGTATGTCTGAACAAAAAATCTGTTATGCAGGATGAGTACTCTGAAATTTTTTTTAAGAGAAAAAGTTTTTCTTCAGGTAGAGTTTCTAAAAAATCTTTTTTGAACATCTCAAATTTTGCTAATTTTTCCATAAATGTCCTCACATGGAAGGTTAGAGTGATATAATTTTAAGTACTCTTATTTAATCTTCAAATAGTAAGTATAAACATTATTGCTTAGGGGTATCAATGGATAAAAAAATAATATATTTTTTCATCTGGGCATTCCTTTTTTATTCCTGTGATTATATAAAAGAAGAAAAAAAAGAGGTTAAAAAGCAAGAACCACCTATTATTCAGATTCAAAAGAGATTTGCCTCTATTATTGAAAAATCAACCCCCGGAATAGTTACCATCTTTACATACTCATCTAAAGAAAAACCACCTGTTGCTTTTAATTTAAATGATGAGGAACCATTTTCTGAAAACGAGTCTTTAGGTTCAGGTTTTGTTTATAAAGTTGATAATGATTTTATGTACATAATTACAAACGGACATGTTATTGAAAAATCCGAAAATATTATTGTTAAGTTTTACAATGGTTTTGAGGAAAAAGGAAAAATAGTTGGCATAGATGAAAAAAGTGATATAGCTGTACTGAAGGTGAAACGCTCAACAGAGGTTTTTCATATAATGCCTTTGCCCTTAGGGACAACGGAAAATTTAAAAGTAGGTTATTTTGTTATTGCCGGTGGTAGCCCTTACAATCTTGGTCATACATTTACTTTTGGAATTATTTCAGCCCTCCACAGAAATCTTGGTATATCCACGTATGAAAATTATATCCAAACTGACGCAGCGATAAATCCAGGAGATTCAGGAGGTCCTCTCCTTGACATATATGGAAATGTTATAGGGGTAAATACAGCTATTATTCAGTCAGGACAGGGGCTTGGATTCGCCATCCCAATAGATGAGGCAAAAGATGTTGCAGATGAACTTATAAAGTACGGTAAAGTAAAAAGAGGATGGTTAGGTGTTATTGTTGAAGATATTTCAGAAAAGCTAAAAAAGACGTTAAAAGTTAGAATTGGAGCCTATATTGTAAAAATTGTGAAAGGAAGTCCTGCTGAAAAGGCAGGATTGAAAAAAGGAGATGTAATTCTTTCTATCAATGGAAAACCTGTTAAAAACAGTCAGGAGCTAAAATATACAATTTCAAAGCTAAAGCCTAAAGAAAAAGTAAAAATAAGGGTTTATAGAAAAGGAAAGGTTTTCGAAAAGGAAATAGTATTAGAAGAAATGTTAGACAAGGGCATTTAATATATAGTAAAATGCAAGAGAATAATAGAATAAGAGGGCTTTCATTTTTGGAGTTTTGTAATGAAAAAGTTGACCTATGAAAAAGGAATTACCTATTATCTAAAAATGATTTCCAAAATTCCACTATTGTCAGCCGAAGAGGAAAAAGAGGTTGCGTATAAAGCAAAAGAAGGTGATAAAGAAGCCCTTGAAAAACTAATAAAATCAAACTTGAGATTCGTCGTAAATGTAGCAAAAAACTACACAGGTTATGGAATCCCATTTCAGGAACTTATCTCAGCAGGCAATATCGGTCTTATAGAAGCTGCTAAAAGATTTGACCCTGAAAGGGGAGTCAGATTTATATCCTATGCTATATGGTGGATAAAGCAGTCTATACTCCAGACAATACAGAGCCAGAAGGATATTATAAAAATACCTCAGAAAACCCAAAACCTTTCTATAAAGATAGATACAGCCTACCTTTCTCTAAAAGAACAGCTTAACAGGGAACCAAAATACACAGAAATAAAAGAATATCTGAAAAAGTATGAAAATGTTGATGTTGATGAAGAAACAGTTGAAAGTTACCTCTTGATAAAGAGGCATTCTGTATCGTTGGATATGCCTATAGATTCTGACGAAGGCACGTTTTTTATAGACCTTGTTACAAAACACAGCACAAAAGATATAGAGGAAGATATTGTAAAAGAATCAATAAAAAAAGAGATAGATTATGTTCTTTCCCATTTAAACGATAGAGAAAAGTACATTATAATCCACAGATTTGGTCTTGACGATAACGAACCTAAAACATTAAGAGAAATAGGTAAAGATTTGGGAATATCAAGGGAGAGAGTAAGGCAGATTGAAATGAGGGCTCTAAAAAAGATAAGAGCCCTTGCAACAAAGAGGCATTTAAAGGATTTACTTAGCTGAAAATTTCTTTAAGAGAATAATTTTTTAAAAAGTAGTTTCAGCTTAAACAGAAAGTAGTATAAAAGTGGCACATATATAAGTGTAAGAAATGTACCTACAATAAGACCACCTATAGCAACTGTTCCAAGGGGTGCAAGTCTTTCAAGACCAAGAGCCCAGCCTAAAGCGATAGGAATCATACCTACAGATGTACCAAAAGCGGTCATCAAAACAGGTCTTGTTCTTATCTTTATACTTTCTATAACAGCTTCTTCTAAAGATTTTCCTTTTTCAAGAGCCATCTGTATAAAATCTATAAGAAGAATAGAGTTTTTAGTAATAATACCTGCAAGGAGAACAACACCCATAAGTCCAGGCATAGACTGGTGAAATCCAGCAGCTAAAACAGACCATGCAGCACCTATAAGGGACAGGGGAATGGCGAAGATAACAGCTATAGGAGATAGGAAAGATGCAAAAGCAGGAGCCAGAGCAAAAAATAGAAGAACTATTCCAAGGAGAATAGCCTTTATCATCCTTTTCATAGAGTCCATAAGCTGTTTTATATCTCCTTCATTTGAAATCTCATAACCTGCAGGAAGCACAAAGTTGGATTTCTGGAGAACCTTTTTAAAACTTTCTACTATATGTGTAATGGCGGCTTTTTCTCTGTATCCGATTATATCTATTGTGTATCTGAGTCCTTCTCTTGTGATTATAGTAGGTTCAAGAATTCTCTCTACAGAAGCAACAGCTTTTAAAGGTATCTTTCCTTCAGGTGTGTCCAGATACATATTTTCTAAATCCTGAAATGAATTTCTCTGGCTGTGTTTATAAACAACCCTGACAGTTAGAGCTTTTTCATCTGGTATATTGTAAAGGGATACATATCTTCCCCTTATCTTTCCACTGAGCTGTGCTGCTATAGAATATGGAGTAAGTCCGTATGAAAGGGCTTTTTTATGGTCAATTTTAAGATTATAAACTGTTTTATCGTAATCCCAGCTTTTTGAAACTGAAACAAGACCCTTTACGTTATAACACAGATTTAACAGCTCTGTTCCAAGTTTATCAAGGGTCTTTAAATCATCTCCACTTATAACAGCATCAAGATTTCCTTTTATTGTGGAAAGAGGTGTAGCTCCATAATCAAAAATATGAACGTACTTTATATCTGGTATCTGCCATATCTTTTCTCTGAGCTCTCTTTCTATCTCCCATATACTCTCTTTTCTGTGGAAACGGTCTATATAATGAACAGTTATATTTATTGTTTGACTGCTTTCTGCTTTTCCCATTGTAAGAACGCCGGGTTCAGAGCCAACAGCTATAGAAAACATCTCAACCCTTTTATCATTTTTCAGTATCTGGGAGACCCTCTGTACAATCTTTTCTACATCTTCTATAGAAAGATTACCATCAGCTGTTATCTTTCCTTTGACAATACCTGTATCCATAGGAGGCATTATTTCTTTACCAACTACTGGGATAATAACCTTTAAACTTAAGACAAACATCATAATGATAAAAACAAAGTAAGGTATTGCTGGAAATTTCTTTTTAAAAACTAACTTTACAGCACCGACATAAAGGTTTTTTAAAGGTTTAAGGAAAAATTCAGAAAATCTGTATATGATAAGTTCAAGTCTGTTTTTCTCTCCTGTTTTTTTGAGCAGTAGAGGAGCAACGATAGGAATAAATAAAACTGAAACAAAGTAAGAAACAATAACAGCTATTATTAGAGTTGATGCAAGAGGTCTGAAAATTCTCTGGGGAAAGTCTCCAACAAATAAAAGAGGTAGAAGCACAACTGTTGTTGCTATTGTTCCAGCCATTACAGGAAAAAGAACCTCTTTTGTTCCTTCTATAACAGCTTTTTTCATATCTTCTTTTAGCTCATACAGATGTCTCTCTATATTCTCAAGAACAACCACAGCATCATCAACAAGCATACCAAGGGCAAGAATGATAGCTGTAAGGGTTACTATATTAAACTCCATGCCAAGAAGCCACATAACACCTATAGTAATGCCGTAAACGAAAGGAATAGAAAGACCGGCTATTATCATCTGTCTGATATTTGCAAGGAAGAAGAGGATAACAATAGCAACCATAATAATAGCATCTCTCAGAGCTTCAAGCATATTCAGGTTACTCAGTCTTATAATCTTTTCCTGACTATCTGTTATCTCAAACCCAAGAGATGGGAATTGGGATTTAAGTTCTGGTATAAGGGCTTTAACCTCATCTATTGTTTTAAGAGCATCTCCTGTTGGTTGTCTCTGGACAGCTAAAGCTATAGCAGGTTTCCCGTTTCCATAATACAGAGATGTATTTGTGTAGTAATCATATTTAATCTTTGCTATGTCCGAAAGTTTTATATCTTCTGTTATCTGTATATTTTTTATCTGTTCTAAAGTTCTTCCCTTGTTTAATGATTTTACTAATATCTCACTGTGCTTTCCTGTCAGTATGCCAATAGGCATATCAACATTTGCCTGCTGAATTCTGGTAAGCACAAGAGATAAAGGAAGGTTAAGCTCTTTAAGTTTATCTCTGTCTATCTCTATAAATACTTCCTTCTTATAACCACCAAAAACATCAACATTGGCAACACTTTTCAGTCTTAGAAGCTGATTTTTTATCTGGTTTTCTGCTATCTGTCTAACATCTGCTAAAGATAAGGTTTTATCCCTTGGATAAACTCCTAAAACTATAACAGGAGGAGTTGCATCTGTTATTTTGTAAATCTGAGGCTCACGTATATTTTTTGGTAGAAATGGTTTTACTTTTGATATCTCATTCTGAACATCTGTTGCAGCCTCACCTATATTCTTCTCATAATCAAACTCAACAGTGATAACAGAGACTTCATCTTTAGATGATGAAGAAACCTTTCTCACCTTGTCTAATGTGTACAGCCTTCTTTCTATAGGAATAGCCACATTTTCAGCCATATCTTTTGCTGAAGCTCCGGGCTCAACAACAACAACAGCAATCTGTGGTCTGTTTGCATCAGGAAACAGTTTCTGTTTTATTTTAAAAAGTCCAATAATTCCAAGTAATGTAAGGGCAAATATAACAGAAAGAACAAAGTGGGGTCTTTTTAAGGAGTACTCTAATATTTTTTTATCCATCTGTTATCTCCCACCTACTATTTTTCCTTTCTTTCCCATAGAAAGAAGTCTTAGCTTACTTTCATCTGCTACAGCTACAACCATACCTTCCTTTATATTTCCTGATATAAGGCTGTTTTTCTCATCTGATGCGAGAACTTTTACAGGAATTTTTATAAATCTGCCATTTCCCTCTGTCAGAATGTATGTACCATCTGTAAGGTGGAGGATAGCCTCATTTGGAACAATAAACCCTTTTTTCTTTTCTAAGATAAAAGACAGGCTTACTAATGAGTTTGTTTTTAATCCTTTTAGGAGCTTCTTTAATCTTATCTCTGCTACATACAGATTTTTTTTGTCTGCTGAAGGGTACACTTTTTTAACCTGAGATAAAATATCCTTACTGGCAAAATGAATAATAACCGGTGTTCCTTCTTTAACAGGAGTTTCCGGTGGAAAAGAGACAAGAATTTTGTAGTTTTTATCTGTTTCTATACTCACAACAGGTTTTCCTTTAAATGCTATATTCCCCTCTTTTACAAAAACCTTTGAAACAACACCATCAACAGGTGATTTTATAATCAGGTATGAAAGCTGCTCTTTCTTTATCTGAATGTTATTTTTTAACTGGTTTATCTTTGCCTGAAGTTCCTGTATTTTTGCTATTGTCTGTTTATACTGGGCTTCTGTTTTCTTAAAGTTTGAGTAGGATATCTCTAACTTTTCCTTTGGAATGGCTTTTTTCTTATACAGTTTTTCATTTCTCATATAAATATTTTTTGCTGTTTGAAGTGCTGTTCTCAAAGCTTCTTTCTGTGAGTAAAGGGCTTCTATCTGGGTTTTCAAAGAATCAATGGAAAGAGAGAGATTTTCTATCTCTTTTTTTACTGGAAAATCATCTATTACAGCTATTAAATCTCCTTTCTTTACTTTTGTGTTTTCAGATACATTGAGTTTTTTTATGTATCCGGGAAACTTTGTTGAAACAAAGACAGTATTATCAGGCTCAATTTTTCCTAAAAAATCTCTTTTAACAGATACTTCTCCTTCTTTTATCGGAACTCCATTTACTACATAAACAGGTACCTTGGGGGTCTGTAAATGTGCAAGCTGGGCTTTTCTTTTTTTCAGAAGCGTTATTCCACCTATGGCAAGAACTACAACAATCAAAACTAAAATCAGCACTTTTATAACTTTACTCATCTGCGAACTCCTCTAAGATGTATTTCAGGTATGATATTGCTATCTCCCTGTTATAAAGAGCCTGATAGTACCCGCTTTCTGCTAAATATCTCTGGGCTTTTGCATGTAAATAGTCGTATATGTCAGAAACTCCTGTTTCATATTTTGTTTTTTCTATCTCTTCAACTGTTTTAGCAAGCTGAACCTGTTTTTTTGTTGCTTTTATTTTTGCTTCTGCCGTTTTTATCTGGCTTATGGCATCTTCTATATCTTTTTTTATTCTCAGTTTTACAGCTTTTTCCTGAAGTTTTGCTTTCTTTACCTCTAAAGCTCTCTGTATGTACCTGCTTTTCCTCTTTCCAAAATCAAAAAGGTCATACTTTATGTTAAGCGATATCTGCCACAGGTCTTTATACTCACCATTTCCTATATTTCTCTGGGCTAATGCTTTGAGAAAAATCTTTGGCAGATAATCTCCTTTTGCTATTTTGAGTTTTTTCTCTGATATTTTTTCTAAGGTTTTTACCTGTTTTACTGTCAGGAGGTTTTCAATAGTAGAAGGTATTTCCCAGCTTTTTGTAAGTTTTATCTCTTCAATATTTGAAAGGTCTATATTTTTTCCTGCTAATGTTTTTAATCCTTCCTTAAGTGCCTTTATACTGTTATTTATCCTGTCTAAAATAGCTTCTGTATTTTTTAGTTCATACTCCACTTTCAAAAGGTCAACTTCCGCTTTCTTCCCTACTTTTACCCCTTCTTTAACATTTTTATAAAGCTCTTTAAGGGAATCTTTATAGGCTTTAAAAGCCTCTTTCTGTTTCTGGAGAGAGAGAATTTTAAGGTATATTGTTCTTATGTTGTATATAATCTGGTTTTTTGTCAGTCTGTACTGCACTTCTTTTATCTTTTTTCCTAAATGGGCAATCTCAACGCTTCTTTTTATCTGAAAACCTGTAAAAATAGGAACTGAATAGGAAATGCCTGCTATAAACTGATTTTCAGCTCCAATAAGATTTTTTGGGTTTATTGGTGGTGATATAGGATAAAGGATACGAGGGTCTTCATACCTGTTATAAACGCCAAAGATATCTATCTCTCCAAATCTGATAGTTTTTTTCTGTCTCTCAATCTGCTTCTGTATATTTATATCTAACTTTTTCTCAAGTAAAATCGGGTTGTTTTCTTTTGCTGTTTTTATAAGCTCGTCAAGGGTGATTCCATTTGAAAAACCAAATATAAAAAGAGATAAAAGGAAAGCTTCCCTCTTCATTTCTCACCTTGTACGGTTATATTTTTATAACTAATTATATCAAAATAGAATTTAAATTTTCTTTGAGATAAAATTTTATTGAAGCTCACTAATATGGGGGAAATTTTGAGAAAAAGAAAACCTATAACGGAAAGAAAAGAGGAAGTTTTTTTAGCTATAACAGAAATTATTGCTGAAAAAGGTTTTTCTGAGGTTTCAACTACAGAAGTTGCAAAAAAATTGGGTGTTTCCCAGCCTGCTATTTACAAATATTTTAGAAGTAAAGACGAGATGATATCTTACTTTTTAAAACAACTTAAATCTATACTGTGGGATATTTTAGAAAAAGCTGAAGGAAGGGAAACAACAGAGGAAAAATTAGAAACAGTCTGGAGAGAACATGTCAAGCTAATCGAAAAAACCAGAATCTTACCAAGGATAATATTTTCAGATACCCTGCACACAGGAGAAAACAGGGAAAAACTGAAAGATGTGGTTTTCTTTTATCAAAATGGTGTAAAAAAGATTTTTGAGGAAGGTATAAAAAAAGGAGAATTAATAGAGAGTGACCCTGATGTTCTAACAAGGTTATTCTTAGGTGGTATTCTTTTTTCAGCCTTAAAATGGCTCCTCTCAGGAGAATCTTACAATCTGATGGAAGATATAGAAAAGGTTTTCAAAACATTCAAAAAAACATGCTTTAAAGAAAAATAATCTCGTACTAACATCTAAATCTTGACAGGTATTATAATCAATTTAGATTATTTATAGTAATATAACTATTGTATAGGAGATTAGGATGGCTGATGACCCAAGACATTATGAAGAACACGAATTAGTTCATGAACATAGAGAACCTAAAGTTGTAAAGGAAAGTATATTCACTGGAAGTAAAGCCCTTGAAAAAGCACCGAAAATATACGGTATTCCCACAGGTGTAGAAGGCTTAGATGATTTGTTTTTTATAGTTGAGGTTGAAGATGGCAAGGTTGTAAAGAAAAGTTTAGGGGGAATTCCAGCCTACTCTGTTTTTAATATAACAGGTGTTAATGATACAGGGAAATCCCTTATGGTTGAACAGTTTACAGTTGAACAGGCAAGAAAAGGTCATGCTGTTGCTTTTATAACAGTTGAATCCCCTGCAAATTTTGTAATTGCTTCCATGAAGCTAAGAGCAGCAGCTATGGGATACAATTTTGAAGAGTTTGAAGATAACATAATACTCATAGATGCTGCTTCCCATTCAACATTAAGGGAAAATATACCAGACCTTTTAGCAACCCTTGCCTATGCTATAAAAACCTACAAAATTAAATTCACCGTTATTGATTCTGTAACAGGTTTATTTGAAAACAGAGAAATGATGGCAAGGGGAATAGTTAGAAGATTATTTAATTTCATGAAAAAGTGGTATCAAACAGCTCTTTTTGTTTCACAAAAAAGAAGTGGTCATGAAGAACTTACAGCAGAAGCTGCTGGAGGTTATGCTGTAGGACATATCGTTGATGGCAGTATGGTTCTTGCAAAAGAACTGATTGACAGCTCTTTTAAAGCAAGGCTTTACAAAAAAGAAGTTGGGGAAATTGTCAGACTGTTTAGAATTGATGGTTGTAGAATGTCTGGACATGATACAAGAACTCATTTTATGGAAATAACAGATACAGGTCTCGTTAGAATACTTGGACCAATCACAGGAAAATAAAAGGAGGGTATAAAGATGGTAGTAGAAATTACAGCACCACCAGTTAATGAGCATGATTTGGAGCATTTAGTTTCGAGGGTATTTTTTAAATCCCTTGATTTACTTGGTGGATTACACAAGCTTGCAGAGTATAAAACTCTAACATGGCTTCCATCCCTTGCAAGGTCTGCTTTTGTTGTAGTTTTAAGAGATGAGTATCTTAAAACTGAAGAAGAGATAGCAGAAATTGTTGGACTAACAAGGAATACTGTAAGAAACATACTTAGAGCTGACCCAAATGCGGCACTTTTTAAAATCCAGCATCTTGATGAATTAACAAAAGAGGAGAAAAAACAGCTTAGAGTCCATACAGCAGGTGGTATAGCAAAACTTGCATATAAACTTGTGAAAGAAGGTGAAGAAGCTCAAGTTCTGTTAGAATTTTGTAGGGAGGTTTCAGCTAAAGCTGTACAGGTTTGTGAGGCTCCCTGGGCTTATACAGTACTAAAGCATATAAAAGGCCTCAAGTACCCTGTACAGGATTCAGCGGCTATAAAAGAGAAACTTTCAGGTATAACAATAAAAGGTTTACCAGCTGAAGAAGTTGCAGATGGTTTAACATATCCAATTAAAAACCCAGCCCAGCTTTTACATGAGATAAAAGAGTACCTTGAAATGAAGGGTGTTTAATCAGCTTCCCCTTTTGGGGGAAGTTGTCTCCTTTAAATGCTTTTCTTTATATCCTAAATACAGGTATATCCCAAAGATAAAAGATAAATTCACAACAAAAAATAAGAGAAAAAAGGCTGATTTTATAAAAATACCTAAAAATTTTATCCCAAATATAAAAAATAAAAGTATTTCAATAGCTAATAGGATTAAAAGACCTTTTCTTATAAGTTGAATCATTTTTATTTCCATTTTGTATTGACCTTTTTTGATCTAAGATAGTAGCATGTGTAATACAAAATATTCTAAGGTCAAAGATGGAAATATTAAAGATAATTTTTGAAATAATTTTTTCTCCAAGAAGTTTTTTTGAATCTTTTTTGAGAAAAGATTTACCTTTAAAAATCGTTGTTGTGTATGTATTCATTTTGAACTCAATAGGTCCAGTTCTTTCTTTTTACAGTATGCATATTTTGGAAAAAATTCCTTTAGAAAAAACAGTTGAGTACTGCGTATCTACATATATACTGGATATTGTATCAATTGTTATCTTTTCTCTGCTTTTTTACGCTTTTGAAAAGAGAAATAACCTTGTATTTTTTATAAAACTTTTTTCCCTTGCATACACGCCTATATGGATATCAGATATAGCAGATATAAACCAGTATCTGAGACCTTTAAGTACGTTAGGACTGTTTTACAGTATATACATCTTGTATACCATTTTTTTATTTATGGATATTTTTAAAACAAAAATTGTTTTATATCTATTGGTTTTTGTGATTCTTTATATCTTAGATGCTGCTTTAGCAGAAACTATAGTTAAAAACCCTTTTTTAATGGAATTTTTAAAATAAACTCCGCACCTTTTCCAACTCCTTCGCTTCTTGCTTTTATATCTCCTCCTAAGAGCTTCAGATACTCCTTTGTTATAGCTAAGCCAAGACCTGTTCCTTTGTATTTTTTCTGAAGTGGATTTTCAAGCTGTGTGAAGCTTTTAAATATATTCTCTAAATGCTCCTTTTTTATTCCTATTCCTGTATCTTTTACTGAGAAAAAGACCCATTTATCTTCTTTCCAGACAGATAGTTTTATATACCCATTTTCTGTAAACTTCACAGCATTTGAAAGGAGATTTATTAGGATCTGTTTTAAGAGTTTTTTATCTGTATTTAAAACAATATTATCTTCTGGAAGGATAAGCTTTAATCCTTTTTCATCAGAAAGAGGTTTTATAATGGATTTTACTTCATCTAACATCTCTTTTAGACTGAAGGTTTCTTTTTTGACCTTTATAGCTCCTGCTTCTAACTTTGCATAGTCTAATATATCATTTATCATCTCAAGTAGATGTTTTCCTGAAATCTCAATGCTTTTTAATGCCTGCTTTTTTGTATCGTCTTCTTCAACTGTCTGGAGATACTGGGAAAAACCTATAATGCTGTTTAAAGGTGTTCTGAGTTCATGGGACATATTTGATATAAAGGCAGATTTTGCCTTTGATGCTGCCTGTGATTTATTTAAGAGTTCTACTTTTTCAAGTAATAGGTTTATGAGCTTCCCGATTGCTAAAAAGAACTCTTTTTCTTCTTCTGATAGATCTCTTTCTGTTTCAAAGATAAGAAATCCTTTTATTTTTTCTGTTTTTATATCGATAGAAAAAAAGCCATTTTTTTCCTCTGAGAAGTAAAGTTTCACATCTTTAAGGAACCTTTTTAATTCTTTTACAGCTACACTAAGAACCTCTTCCTCTTTCTGAACAGATGTTATTTTATTGAAAATATCTATAAGATTTTTGAAAAGTCTTAGTCTGTTTCTGTTTTCCTCTTCTATAGTTTTCAAAGCTTTTTCTATTTCAGAAATCATATAGTTGAAAGATTTTGAAAGGACGGCTATTTCATCTTTCCCAGAGTATGAAACTCTTTTTGAGTAGTCTTTTTTCTTTACAACCTCTTCCATTGTCTGAGAGATTTCTTTAATAGGTCTGACTAATTTTTTAGACATATAGAAAGAAAAAACAGATATAAGTAAAAAACCTCCTAAAAATACAGCTATAAAGTAATTTTTTGCATCTATTAGAGGAAGAAAGGCTATACTTTTATCTATCTGAGATACAAGGAACCATTCTTCTAATGTTTTGTCTCTAAAAGGCTCTGATATATAAAGGAATTTTTCTGTTTCATATATTTTATTTTTCAGCAGATTTTCAGGAAAGTGTTTTACAAATCCTACATTTAAGCCTGTTTTTCTATTGTAAAGACTCAAAGAGGATAAAGAGTTTTTATAAAGAAAATTCTTTAGATTGTGGGCGTTTAAGATAAAAACCATATATCCGATTTTTCTTCTGTTAAAAGAGGCAAAGACAGGAAGAGATATTTTTATGTAACTATCTGAAGAAAAAAAGGGAAAATTATTTATATACTTTCCTATAAATTCCTTATCTGTAGAGGCAATTATCTTTCCTCTGTTGTCAATAACAAACATTTTTCCTTTAAGGGCATAGTTTCTCTTTATCTGATCTAAAAATATCTGAATTCTCTTGTCTATATCCTCTGTTAAGATATCATCTAAAATCTGAGCTTTTGACCAGAATGTCAGATTTTTTCTTAGAGAGGAGAAATAGTTCTGAATATTTTTCTGAATAAGTGAAAGATTCTGTATCTGCTGATTTTTTATATTCTGTTTAAGTAAATTTTCTTCATTCTTGAAAATAAAAAAAGATGTTACTGCATACGGAAAAATTGTAAGAAAAAACAAAGCCAGAAACAGTTTTGTTCTAATACTCATCCTATTTTACTTTTAATTTTTTTTATTAGTTCTTTTATATCAATAGGTTTTAAAATATAATCCACATCTTCCTGAAAATCACCTTTTCCTAATGCTGTAAGGAATACAACAGGTATATTTTTATCTTTTATACGCCTGTAAACTTCAAAACCGCTTATATCTGGCATCATAATATCAAGAAGTATAAGGTCTGGCTTTTTTTCTACAGCTTCTATACCTTCTTTTCCTGTTTTTGCTTCTATGACTTTGTAATTTTCTTTTTCCAGAACAAGTTTTAATAAAAATCTATTCTGTGAATCATCATCTATAATAAGAATTTTCTTCATTTCTTCACCTTTATAACACATAAGACTTTTAAGTTCTTATCTAAATGATCTTTTGTCAGATATCCTATAGAACCTTTTACTTTTTTTAAAAAAATTTTCACTGCATTCTGGGATTTTAAAACTATCGGTGGGGTTATTCCTTCATAGTATTTTTCATTCCAGTATATACTGAGTTCTTCTTCATCCATCTTTAGAAAATATCTGTTGAAAATTTTTCTTAATGGATGATTTGAAGGGAGATTAACAGGAATTATCTTTTTGCCATTTATAAACATTTTTTCTTTAAGATATATACGTTTTATATCTGTGCAGCTTACATTTATATCTGTACCAGTTACAATATAAATCGTTATCTCTTTCCCATAAGAGTAAGAAAACCATATAAACAAGATCAGTAATACTAATACTTTTTTCATTAAAAAAGCATCGCAAAAGATATTTTTATGTAGTCTTCTCTTCTTTCAAAAAGCTGGTACTCAAACTTAAAAGAGATGTTAAATCTTGGTCTATAATTCCAGCAGAATGTCCATACATCTACATGATGCTTATCTGAAGAGTCATAAAGACCATCTTTTCTAAAAACTAAATAGTTCTTTGAAAAAATTCTGTAAACAGACTGAAGGTAGTATGTTACTTTTCCAAACTCTTTGTGTTTAACATCTCCTTTTTTTCTCTCATAAGCATAATAAGCCTCTGAAGATAGATAAAAATTTTTTATCTTCGTCTTACCATACAGCCCTAAAAATCTGTACTTCTCATTCAGTCTATCTTCATCAAATATCCCAAAATTTAATCCTGCTTTTTTGTGAATGCTGAAAGTCTTTTCTATCTGAAATCCTAAAATATCATCTGTTTTTAGATTGTTGTAAGAGGCATTTATACTTTTATTTTTTTGAAGAAAAAAGTTGTACTTTATATTTTTTTCCTCTGATATATAACCGTACAGACCTAATCCAGTTGTAAACATTGGAAAAAATTTTGTTGAAACAAGTGGGTCTGAAACAGTCCATTTAAGGACATCAATATGGACTTTATTCCATATACCAAGGGGTGTCAAAAATCTACCTATCTTTACATTGAAATACTCATTATGGTTGTATTCCAGATAAAGTCTTTCTATTTCAGGTTTTAACTTCCAGTATCTGTTTTTTTCCTCAGATGAGTATAAATAGATATCTTTTGTTTCTATCTCTGAAAATAAGGATATTCTTCTATAAGAAAACTTTGATAAAAGAGCTATATCATCAATAGAAAATGAATGATTACTGTTTTTTTTCCAGTAGTTAACAGAAAAATATCCACCAATCCAGATATTTTTTAAATAAATACCTCTTCCAAACTGGTAAGGAAAATCAAACCCATACCCTAACGTATAAAAAAGAAGAAAAAAAAGTATAATTCTGACCATAACTCAATATTACAATAAAATCAAAGAAGAGGACAGGAATCAGTCCTCCTCTTCATCTTTTTCTTTTTTATGTTTTTCTTTATCTTTTTTGTCCTTTTTGTGTTCTTCATCTTTATTTTCCCTATCATTCCACGAACTATTATTCTTGTTATTATCTACATATTCATTCCAGCTATCAGAATTTTTATTATTTAGTTGTGAATCTGTGTCCAATGAGCTATTACTATCTGACTCATTCTTATCACTCCAGTTATTATCTGGACTATTTGAAATATAGTCATTGTTGCTATTGTCCCAATTATTATCCGATGTCAAATCTGTTTGGTTGTCAC
>CAYTOE010000016.1:0-17763 GCA_964439255.1 uncultured Aquificales bacterium | reverse complement strand
TGTACTTTGTCTCCCATTTTATAATCCTTTTATCCTCTCAACTATCTTTCTTAATAAGTTTCTTGTTAAGTTAAAACCTACTTTTCTTTTTACTTTTCTTTTTCTTACTATTATTCCTGTTGCCAAAAACCCATACAGAGCTCTTTGAAGGGTAAGCTGTTTTACTTTTGCTTCCTCCATTATCTGCTTAACAGTTCTTTCTCCATCTATATAGTTAAGAATCTTTTTTTCCACATCTGTTAGATGGGCTCTTTGTGCTATTTGATTCCACTGGTCACTTTTTTCAAATACAAGATTTAAATCTGATATTTTTCTATCAACCTCTTCCTGAGTAAGCTGCCTGCTAAGATACATTATAATCTTTTCTATAGGGATAATAGGCTCAATGTCTGAGGAGTATCTTATAAAGCCAGGTGTAAAAGAAAATTTTCCTTTTTTTACAGCAAGTAGTAAAGGGAGTTTTGCAACTAATACCCTGTACAGGTCATCTTTACCTATACCGTCTTTTTCAAGGACTTTTTGAAAATCAACATCAAGATATATATAAAAAACTTTTGCAACTTCTCTTATGTAAAGAATATCTCCACTTTTAAAATAAACAGCGAACTTTTTATTTTCATTTTCTACAACTAAGATACCGTCTTTCCTGTCTTTTTTTAGTATCTGAAAAATATCTATAAAGTTAAATACTTCTAAATTTCCTGCTATAGCCATTTTTTTTATCCTAATAGGTCTTCTATTTGTTTTGCAGCCCTTTTTATTTCCATAAGTAATAATCCAAGTTTAGCATCTGCAGGTGCTAACACACCTAATACAGCTAAATCTTTTATACCTGTAAATATCATATATCCTTTTGTTCCTTTTACATAAAGTTGTTCAAGCTCTCCTTTGTCAAGTTCTGTTGCTACCCTCTCACCAAGGGAAAGTATGGCAGCTCCCATAGCAGCAACTCTATCTTCATCAACATTTGCTGGTAAAACAGAAGCGATAGCCAAACCATCTGGACTTACAAGAACAGCACCCTCCGCTCCAGCATCTCTTATTACTGTATTTAGAACCTCCGTAAAGTTCCTTGCCATAATTTCCTCCCTTTGTAAATATATTCAACAATTATAACAAATCATTAGTTTCGTTTATGAATTTTTCTTTTTTCTCTTCAAGCCTTATTTCTTTCGCAAGCTCCTGAATAAGTAAAACTATATCCTCTGTTTTTAACTTATTCGGGTCTATATTCAATTCGGTTATTTTTCTATTGAAAATTAATTTTGCTATGGGACCTATCTCTTTAACAAACTCTTTTTCTATATGTTCTAAGACGGAAGGTTCTAAATACTCCTCTTCTTTTTCCCTTGACTCTTTAACCTTTTCCTCTATTAGTCTGTCACTGTAATCTGCTGATAATTTTTTTTCATACTCTTCAATGGATTCCTGTATTAAGTCTTCTAAGGATGGTACTTCCTCTGATGGTTTTTCTCTTTCTATGTATATTTCAGGTTTTGGTTCTTCCTCTTCTATGGTTTCTTCCTGTATGTTAACTTCTTCTGTTTTTTCTTTGAGTAGGTCTTCTATTTTTACTTTTTCTGTATCTAAGTTTGATAACTCTTCTAAAAACCGGGAATTTTCTTTAAGTCTATTTGAGAAAATCTCATGTTCAAGTAAAATCAGTGCAAATTTTGGTTTTTTCTCTAAAATTGTTCCTATAGTTACATTTTCATTTATATAATACAGAAAGATAGCTATATCTTCCCCTTCTGCATACGTGTATTTTTCATTGAAATTTTCAATGATTTCTTCTACTTCTCTTGATTTTTCAATTAGATGACTCAGTTTTTCTTCTATTATTTTTTTTTTAGAATCTTTGTAAGCAGTTATTGAAAAGAAAGGTTTGGTTTTTATAAAAATTCCTGAAAAAGCAGCCTCTATATTTTCAACTAAAGTTTCTAAATTATTGTAAAACTCTTTATAAGGATTCATTTTTTCCTCTTTAACTGCCTTTTTCTAAGTAGTTTTTTATTTTAAATCTCATCCTGTCAAATGCTTCTGCAAGGTCAGATATCTCATCATTCCCTTTTACAGAAACTTCAACATCGAGATTTCCAAAACTCACCTGATTCATGGCTGTTATTAGGTTTTTTATTCTGAATACAACTAATCTATCTATTAACACTTTTATCATATAAACAGGAATCAAAAAAACTAACTGCATCGTAAACATAAATATAATACTACTTTTTACAGAGGTGGAATAATCAATATCAAGAGATATTAAAAGTAAAAATACCCCAATTCCAACAAAAATACTTCCGACAAAGGAGCCTAAAAAAACGATTAAAAAAATTTTATTTGATATAGATTTTTCCATTTAGATCCATCTCTCCCTTATATAAACCTCAACGCCTAATTATATTTTTTTTCGGATTTCAGGCGTTTTCTCTTTATGTTTATATTTCTTTTTTCTCCTCCCTTTTTGACAGATACGCATAAAACATGTATATGAGTAAAATAAGGTTAATCAGGTTTATAGAACTTGAGATGGTATGTATTTTTTTAAATCTTTCTTTAAAAACCTGAGCTTCTTTTTTCTTTCCTTCATCCAAAAGAGAGTAATACTGGTTATTGGCGTACTGCCCCATAGGTAAAAGAGTTCTATGTTCTGCCATATAAAGCAAAATCAAAACTGTAAGGACTATTATGAAAGCCTTTAATCTTTTTATAATAAACTTATCTTTGATTGATAAAACAGCTATAAGAGTGTATATAACAATCCCTATTATCCAACCAGAAGAAAAGTAAAAAGGAAAAATAAGGTTTGTTATTTCTCCTGCCAATCTATGGTCTAAATGGGAAAAGAGTTGAGGGGTAAGGATAAACGTCACGAAGACGTTAAATCCTGTTAAAACCCCGATAAGAAGTAAAATTAAAAAATCAACATATCTATTCAACAATTTCTAACCTGCTAAAAAAGAATGGTATTTCGTAATCAGCAGATTCTTTTGAATCTGAACCATGAACAGCATTTTCACCTATATTTGAACCGTAAAGTTTTCTTAATGTTCCTTCTGCAGCTTCTTCAGGATTTGTTGCACCCATTATTTCTCTTATTCTTTCAATCGCATTTTCCCCTTCCCATACCATTGCAACAATAGGTCCAGAAGACATAAACTCACAAAGTTCATCATAGAAAGGTCTTTCTTTATGAACAATGTAAAACTGTTTTGCCTGTTCTTTGGTTAATCTCAATTTTTTTAAAGCAACAAGTTTAAACCCTTTTTCCTGAACATGGGCGATAATCTTCCCTTCTACACCTTTCTTAACAGCATCAGGTTTGATTAGCATTAGTGTTCTTTCCACAGACATTAACTCCTCCTAACTGTTATTTTTCTTATTATTATACAGGATTTTGTAAAAAGAAAAGATATTGAGACCTATTACTATTCCCCAGGAGAGAGCCATGAATAATGCTCCCTGTGTATTAAGAAGGTGTCCTTCCATTTTTTCGCTCCCATGCTGTTTTTATAAGATAAACACCTAAAATAACTGTAAAAAGTATAAAACCCCTTGCTATCCAGCCATTTAAGTTTTCAGGTATAAGTTTTGAAGGTAGATCTGTAAAAACCCACCATATCAGTATTACAAACAAAAATGCAGGTGAAATGTAACTGAGTATATAATAAAAAATCTTTGGAACTTTTATATCTGCATACCTGTTTAGTTCTTCCCATGCTTCCTTTCTTCCTAAAATCCATACAAATGTTATTGTTTCAAGCAGAGCAAAAATTACAAGTGAAAATGTACCTATCCAGAAATCAAGCTCATCTAAGGCACCTTTTAGAAATATGGGAATATGGGCTGATATGAACAAAAATATGCCTATGTATAAAACAGATTTATCCCTCGATAGTTTAAACTCATCTTCTAAGAAAGCTATAGCAGGTTGCATTAATGCTATAGAAGAGGTTATACCTGCAAAAAACAGCAAAAGAAACCATAAAAAGCCAAAAAAGTTACCAAAAGGAATATTTGCAAAAATTGCAGGTAAAGCTATAAATCCAAGATTGAAAGCACCATTTGAGGCTATATCTTTTGTAGCAACAACACCAAAGAATATAACAGAAGCTGTTATAGCTATTGAACCTCCTAAAATAACCTCTGCAAACTCATTAACAGATGCTGAAGCAAGTCCGTTTAATGCAATATCACTTTTTGGTTTTAAATAAGAGGCATACGTCAGTATAGCTCCAAACCCAATACTGAGGGTAAAAAATATCTGTCCAGCAGCAGCAAGCCAGACTTTTGGGTCTGCAAGGGCTGAAAAATCAGGATTCCACAAAAAACCAAAACCATCCAGAAAGTTTCTACCTTCAGGAGAGGTCATTGTGAGAACCCTTATAAGTAGCACGATAGCCATTATAAAAATGGCAGGCATAGCAAATTTTGCCACTTTTTCAATACCAGCAGAAACCCCTCTATGGAGTATGTAAAGGTTAATAAGAACAGTAATAACAAAAAATACGTATGTCATTAAAGGAGGCGTAAGGAAAACAGGACTGTTTGAGTTAGCTCCTATACTTGAAACAAGAAAATTTTCAAAAGGTTTAAGGTAGTCCTTTATATTTCCAGTAAGGGGATTATCAGGTAGATTGTCAAACAGGCTGAAAAATGAGTAAAGTAACGTCCAGCTTTCTATATACGTGTAATAAACCACAACAACAAGGGGAATTATTACACCTAATATTCCAAGGTATTTTGCAAAAGGCTTTTTCCATATATAATCAAAAACAGCAACTGCTGTTCCATGACCCCTTTCACCACCGTATCTTCCAAGACCCCATTCAACCCATACAAGGGGAATCCCAAGAAGGATAAGGGATACCATATAAGGAATCATAAAAGCGCCACCGCCATTATCAGCAGCCTGAACAGGAAATCTTAAAAAATTACCAAGACCTATGGCGTTTCCTGCAACAGCCAATATAAGTCCGAGCCTTGAACCCCACTGTTCCCGTTGGTTTAACATTTAATCTTTTTACTCCTTTTGTATTGACAATTTGAATGTTTAAATCATCTTTTCATATTATAATACTTTGAGATATTCATTTAGAAGTACTTATATCACCAGATGGGGATAAAATGGAAATCTTTGCTATCGGTTTAAATTACAAAACAGCACCTGTTGAAATCAGAGAAAAACTCTCTATAAAAGAGGAAGAGGTTCAGGATGTTTTAAATCTTGTTTTTGAAAATCCAGATATTTATGAAACATGCCTTATTTCAACCTGTAATAGGGTTGAGATTTACGGTATATCTTCAAAAAACAACGGAGTTCAGGATTTTATCCTTCAGATTTTTTCAAAAATCTCAGGCTTAGATATAAACACATTAAAAAAGCACACCTTTTACCTTACAGGTAGAGAAGCAATAAAACATATATTCAGAGTTTCAGCAAGTTTAGACTCTATGGTGATAGGTGAACCCCAGATTGTATGTCAGTTTAAGGATTCCTTCTCAATAGCCAAAGAATCAAAAACAGTAAGACATATAATGACTAAACTTTTTGATAAAGCTCTGAATGTTTCCAAAAAAGTAAGAACATCAACTGGAATAGGAAGAAAGGCAGTTTCAATCAGTTATGCTGCTGTTGAACTTGCAAAAAAGATATTTGGAGACCTGTCTGATAAGAATGTTTTACTACTTGGTGCAGGTGAAATGGCAGAACTTGCAGCAAGACACCTTTCTTCAGTGGGTGTCAAACATATATTCGTTTCCAACAGGACATTCGAAAAAGCTGTCCAGCTTGCGAAAGAGTTTGGTGGAAGTGCAATAAGCTTTAATAAGCTTTTTGAGTTTTTACCTGAAGCAGACATAATAATCGTTTCAACAGGTGCAAAAGAGCCAATCCTCAGAAAAGAACATTTTCAAAAAATAAACAGATTGAGACATGGAGAACCTATTTTTATTATTGATATATCTGTTCCAAGAAATGTTTCTGATGATGTGAATGATGTAGAAAATGTGTATCTATACAACATTGATGACCTTAAGATGGTTGTTGATAAAAACTTAGAAGAGAGAAAGATAGCAGCTGCATCTGCAGAAATTATCCTTGATGAAGAGGTGGCAAAGTTTGAAAAATGGTTAAACCAGTTAAAGGTATCACCTACAATTGCCAAAGTTAGAAACTATGCAGATGAAATAAGAGAATACCAGTTGAAAAAACTTTTCAGTCAGATGCCGTATCTAAATGAAAAGGAAAGAGAAACTATAGACCTTGCTGTTAGAGCTGTTATAAACAAGCTTCTCCATAGACCAACCATGTATATAAAAGACAAAGCTCACAGTGAAGATAGCGATATCTATATTCAGATTTTTGAGGAGATGTTCAGTAGAAAGTGGGATTACAGAAAAATTAAGGAAGAGATGAAAAGGAAAAAAGATTGAAGGGAAATATTCTCCAACTACTTTTAGCTGTTTTTGTACTGTCCTTTGTTTTTTATGAACTACAGGAAAGGTACTACCAGTCAAAGATAACATCCCTAAAATTTGGGAAATCCCAGATAAAAGACTTCCTGATTGTTGGAAAAAACAAAGAAAAATTTGTTTTAAAGGGAGACCTTTTAGAAGATGTAAAAGATGTAGTAAATATAAAGGGTTTTGTACTTAACTATATTAGAAACGGTGAAATTCTCAGTATAAATTCAAAAACAGCAAAATACCTGAAAAATGCAGATATACTTGAGTTAGAAGAAGATGTAAACATAAGAAGTAAAGATATGGAAATAACAACAGAAGCACTTTATATTCTCATTGACCAGAAAAAAGCCGTAAATGATACTGATGTTAAAATAACATTGAAAAATATTTCTGTTGAAGGAAAAGGTCTTGTTATAGATTTTGAAAGGGAAACTCTTAAAATTGATAATGTAAAATCAAAGATTAGAGGTATCTGATGGCTCTTAGAATTCTTCTAACGGTTCTAATAATATTTTTCCTCTCATTTGCTGAAAAAAAGTTTATACCTGTTTTGATAGAAGCTGATAAACTGGTATTTAATAAAAAGGAAAATATAGCAAGATACATAGGAAATGTGATAATAAAAAGGGGAGAGATAACAATTAAATCTAAAGAACTGAATGTTTTTTTAGGTCAAAAAAATCAGATAAAAAAAATTATTGCAAAAGGTGGAATAACATTTGAGAAAAAAGATATAAGAGGAAAGGCTGATGAAGCCATCCTTGAAGGTGATAAACTTGTACTAAAAGGAAATGCAAAAATAAAACAAAAAAAGAATATAATAGAGGGTGATATTATCATTTATGATATAAAGAACGGTAGTGTTGAAGTAAAAGGAACAAAGGGAAGGGTTAGGACGGTTATTTTTCCTGAAAAATAGTTTGAGGAAGATGTTAGATGACATATTTAGACTTTTTTGGTCTTAAAGATGACCCTTTCAGAATAACACCTGATTTTAAGTATTTTTTTCCTTCAAGAACTCATAGATACGCTTTACATTTACTTGAGTATGTTGTTGAACATGGTGAAGGCTTTTGTGTGATAATAGGTGAACCAGGAACAGGAAAAACAACAGTTGTAAGAAAATTTTTATCCTCTCTAAATGATGAAGAGTTTATATATGCACTTGTTTTGACCCCAAATCTTACACCTGAAGAATTTTTAAAAACCGTTTTCCAGGAACTGAAAGTTGAGAATGTTAATCTAAAACAGGACTCAAAAAATGAACTGCTAAAGAAATTTCAGACTTTTTTACTGGAGAATGTTAAAAAAGGCAAAAAGGTGCTTATCGTCGTTGATGAAGCTCAAAACCTTCCTGTTGATACACTTGAAGAGCTCAGAACACTATCAAACCTTGAAACAGAAGATGAAAAATTAGTTCAGATAATACTGTTAGGTCAACCTGAACTGGAGGATAAGTTAAAACTTCCCCAGTTAAGACAGTTGAACCAGAGAATAACAAGCAAAGTATTTTTACAACCACTAACAAAAGAAGAAACTATTAAGTACGTAGAACATCACATAAAAGAAGCTGGTGGAGAAAAGGCAAAACTATCTAAATCTGCCCTTTCAAAAATATATAAGTACTCACAGGGAATACCAAGGGTTATAAATATACTTGCTTCAAGGGCACTTATGGCAGCTTTTCTTGAAAATACAACAAATATAAAAGGAAAACATGTGGACGCTGCAAAATACACGCTCAACCCTGACATTATCCCGGGCTATAAAGAGTCAAATAAAGAGTACTATACAGTACTTCTGTTAATACTGTTAAATATTGCTGGTATCTTATATATTATCTATAAACTTCTTATAGAAGGAGTGTAAATGGATATAAAAGTAACAAAGATAAAAAAAGTTATAGGAGAACTTAGAGTACCTTCTGATAAATCAATATCCCACAGGTCTGTTATACTTACATCTTTATCTGACGGTGAAAGTATTGTAAGAAACTTTCTTAGGGCAGGGGATACATTAACAACAGTTTCTGTGTATAGAGCTCTTGGTGTTGATATAAAAGAAGATGGAGATTTTCTCAGGATAAAAGGAGTAAACCTTTACGGTTATAAAGAACCTGAAGATGTGCTTGATATGGGAAATTCAGGTACAACAACGAGGCTCACTCTTGGGCTTTTAGCCGGACAAAGCTTTTTTTCTGTCTTAACAGGAGATAACAGTTTAAGAAAAAGACCTATGCTAAGGGTTGTAAATCCTTTAAAGGAAATGAGTGCAGATATAGATGGCAGAGATAATGGAAATTTACTACCTATCTCTGTTAGGGGAAAAAAACTGAAAGGAATCGAGTTTTTCAATAAAAAATCAAGTGCACAGGTAAAATCTGCTCTGCTTATTGCAGGACTTTTAGCAGATGGAGAAACAACAGTTTTAGAAAAAGTAAAATCCAGAGATCACACAGAAAAGATGCTTATGGCTATGGGAGGTAAAATAGAGGTAGAAGAAAATGAGATATACAGGGTTAAAATAAAAGGAGGATGTAAATTAAACCCAGTTGATATAGATGTTCCTGCAGACCCATCTTCAGCAGCATTTTTTGCAGCCGCAGCCTCTATTGTTCCAGATTCAGAAATCCTTCTAAAGGACGTTCTTGTTAATCCAACAAGAGACGGTTTTTTTAGAAAGTTGAGAGAAATGGGTGCAGAAGTTTTTTATATAGATGAAAGGGAAAAAGTTGGCGAAAAAATAGCAGATATTTTGGTCAAATACTCCCCAAATATGAGAGGAATAAAAATAACAAAGGAAGATATACCTTCAATGGTTGATGAAGTTCCCCTTTTAGCCCTTGTTGCAACACAGGCGGAAGGAGAAACATTGATAACAGGTGCAGAAGAGCTCAGAGTAAAAGAGAGTGACAGAATAAAATCAGTTGTTGAGAACTTGAAAAATGTAGGTGTTGATGTTGAGGAATTAGAGGATGGAATGTTGATAAAAGGCAAACAGAAAATCAAAGGAGGAGTTGTAGATTCGTTTCACGACCACAGAATAGCGATGGGATTTGCTATATTGGGATTAATCTCTGAAGAAGGGATTCTCATAAAAAATGCAGACTGTGCTTTTATATCCTATCCTAACTTTTTTGAGGATTTAGAAAAAGTAGTACAAAGGTAGGTGATAAAATGCAGACAATAAAAGAAGATTTAATCTCAGATATAATCTCAGGTAAAAGAATTTCAGAAGAGGATGCCCTTTACCTACTTGAAAATGGCGAACTTTTAGAATTAGGTAGATTGGCAGACTACATAAGGAGAAAAAAGCATCCACAAAACATTGTCACATTTGTTGTTGACAGGAATATAAACTACACAAATGTGTGTGTAGCAGGGTGTAAGTTCTGTGCTTTTCAAGAAAAGAGAAACTCCCCCAATGCATATATACTTGATTTTTCAGAAATATTTAAAAAAATACAGGAACTTGTTGATTGGGGTGGAACAACATTACTTATGCAAGGGGGATTGAACCCTGACTTAAGACTTGATTTTTATATTTCTCTTTTTAAGGGAATAAAAGAACGTTTCCCTGACATTCAGATACACTCTTTATCGGCGGCAGAAATTTTATATATATCAAAACTTGATAAAATGACCACAAAGGAAGTCCTGAAGATACTCAATGAAGCAGGATTAGATAGCCTGCCAGGTGGAGGAGCAGAAATACTTTCAGATGAGATAAGAAAAAAAATTTCTTATGGAAAGGTTGACACAGAGCAGTGGTTACAGGTGCACAGAGAAGCCCACGAAATAGGGATGAAAACAACAGCAACAATGATGTTCGGTCATATAGAAGAACCTAAACATATTGTAGAACACCTCTCTCATATAAGAAAACTTCAGGATGAATCCCTATCAAAAAAGAGAGGCTATTTTACAGCATTCATTCCTTGGACTTTTCAAAAAGGGGGTACACAGCTTGATTATGTGGAAACAGCCACAACTGTCTGGTACCTAAAAGTACTTGCTGTTTCAAGAATTTTTTTAGATAACTTTGATAACATACAGGCTTCCCATGTAACACAAACAATGAAAGTTGGACCGGTTGCCCTTCATTTTGGTGCAAACGATTTAGGTAGCACTATGATTGAGGAGAATGTTGTTGCCTCAACAGGCTGGAAAGTTTCAGCACCAAGACCAGAAAAAATGGCTGAAATAATAAAAAAATCTGGTTTCAAACCTGCCCAGAGGGATACATACTACAACATCGTTAAACACTTTTAAGTTATTGAAAAATTTTATAAAGTTTATATAATATCCTGGCCTGTGGTTCCGGTGAGGTCGCCCTTCAATGAAGGGAGGAAAGTCCGGACTCCATAGGGCAAGGAGCTGCCGAAAGGCAGGTAGGGGTAACCCTACGGATAGGGCCACAGAGAAAAGACTACCTGTCTTGATAGGTGTTTGTAGGCTGCTAAAAGCCGAAAAGCCTATCCAGACAGGTACAGGTGAAACGGTGGGGTAAAAGCCCACCAGCTGTCAGCGTGAGCTGGCAGGCTTGGTAACCCCCTCCTGGAGCAATCCCAAATAGGGAGGCTTTAAGGGTTGCCCGCCCGATGCCTCCGGGTAGGGAGCTTAGATAAATGACCTCAAAAACAGAATCCGGCTTACCAGGAACCACAGGCAAAACATAAACAATCCAGATGTTAAAATAATAGATTATGAAGTTCTTTGTTCTTACCATTTTTCCTGAATTTTTTGACTGTTTTAAAAATACGGGTATTGTATCAAGAGGAATTCAAAAAGGTCTTGTTTCTATTGATACAATCAATCTAAGGGATTTTACTAAAGATAAACATAGAACTGTTGATGATGTTGTTTATGGCGGTGGTCCTGGAATGCTTTTAAAGCCTGAGCCTATCTTTGAGGCTTATGACAGTATCCTTGAAAAGGGGCATAAACCATACGTTCTTATTACAGAACCATGGGGTAGAAAGTTTGATCAGAAATTTGCAAAAGAACTATCTGAAAAAAAAGAGATAATGATTATATGTGGAAGATACGAAGGCGTAGATGAAAGGGTAAAAAGTATAGTTGATGAAGAGGTTTCAATTGGGGATTTTGTTCTTTCAGGTGGAGAACCTGCCGCTGTTGTTATAATGGATGCCGTTATAAGACTTGTTCCTGGAGTAGTTGGTGATAAGGATAGTCTGAGAGTAGACTCATTTAATGATAATCTTCTTGGTTATCCAAACTACACAAGACCTGCAGAATACAGAGGTATGAAGGTTCCTGATATACTGTTATCAGGAAATCATAAAAAGATAGAGATATGGAGGAGATGGAAACAGATAGAAAAAACTTACAGAAAAAGGCCTGAACTAATTAAATTGGAAAACCTGTCCGAAACAGACTTGAAAATTTTAAACTATATAAAGAAAAATAAAACATTAGAGGAATTTTTTAAAAAAGAAAAATTTTAATGGGGCTTTAGTATGATAAATATACAAAAACCACCTGTAGATATAACAGAAACAGATGAAGCCTTTTTTATTGCTGTTGATTTACCCGGTGTTTTAACAGAAGACCTTGAAATTGTAGGTTTTGAGCAGGGTATAGAAATAAGGGGAATGAAAAAAACTTTACTTAAGGGCAAATTCCTCTTAATGGAAAGACCTACAGGGATTTTTAAAAGAAGAATAAGTTTCAAAAAATTTGTGAATTTAGAAAAAGCAGAGGCGATTTTAAAAAATGGAGTACTCATAATAAAAGTACCTAAAGCCACAGATGAACTTATACTAAAAACTTCAGTTAAAATCATCATCAGGAGGTAAGTATGATAAGATCACCTTTCGAAGAAGAACAGTTAGATATTCCCATACCTGAAGAACTGCCTTTATTACCTATCAGAGACCTTGTTATCTTCCCATATATGGTCTTTCCAATATTTGTTGGCAGGAGTTTTTCAATAAAAGCTATAGAGGAAGCTATAGAAAATAACGATAGATACATATTTTTATCTCTACAAAAAGATAAAGATATAGAAGAGCCTACCAGAGAGGATATATATGAATATGGAACTGTAGCAACAATACTCAGGATGATGAAATTAGAGGATGACAGAATAAAAATTCTTGTACAGGGTGTTTCAAGGGGAAGAATAAAAGATTTCAGAAAAGAGGATGATCTGTACAGGGTAAAGATAGATGTAATAGAGGAACCTGAAATAATTGAAGAAAATATAGAGGTTGAAGCCCTTATTCATTCTATTAAAGACCTTTTAGACAAAGCTATAGCATTGGGAAAGCAGATTCTCCCAGATTTATTAGAAATAATAAGAACTGTTGAAGAGCCTGGAAAATTAGCAGACTTGGTTGCTTCAATACTTGATTTAAAATCCCATGAAGCACAGAAAATACTTGAAATAACAGACCCAATAGAGAGATTAAGGGAAGTTCACAACCTGTTACTTAAAGAGGTTGGACTGCTCGAAGTACAGCACAAGATAAGAACAGCCGCAAGAGAATCAATGGAAAAAGACCAGAGAGAGTATTTTTTAAGACAGCAGATAAAAGCTATTCAGGAAGAGTTAGGAGAGAAGGATGAAAGACAGGAGGAGGTTGAGAGGTACCAGAAAAAGATAGAAGAAGCAGGAATGCCTCCAGAAGTTAAAGAAGAAGCTGAGAAACAGCTAAAAAGACTTGAAAAAATGCATCCTGATTCAGCAGAAGCAGGGGTTATAAGAACGTACCTTGACTGGTTAGTGGAGCTTCCATGGAGCAAAAGAACAAAAGATAAGTTAGACCTTAAAAGGGCAAAAAGGATTTTAGATGAAGACCATTATGACCTTGAAAAAGTAAAAGACAGAATACTTGAGTATCTTGCTGTTCAAAAATTAAAAAAAGGTAAAGCTGTAAAAGGTCCTATTTTATGTTTTGTTGGACCTCCAGGTGTTGGAAAAACATCCCTTGGAAAATCTATAGCAAAGGCTTTAGGAAGACATTTTGTAAGACAGTCTTTAGGTGGTGTTAGGGATGAAGCAGAAATAAGAGGACACAGAAGAACCTATGTAGGTGCTTTACCAGGAAGGATTATACAGGGAATAAAACAGGCTGGCACAAAAAATCCTGTTTTTATGCTTGATGAAGTTGATAAATTAGCATCAGATTTTAGAGGAGACCCTGCATCTGCACTCCTTGAGGTTTTAGACCCGGAACAGAACAGGGAATTTATAGACCATTATTTAGGAGTTCCTTTTGACCTGTCAGAAGTGATGTTTATCTGTACAGCAAATAGAATAGATACTATACCAAGACCACTACTTGATAGAATGGAAGTTATAAGAATACCTGGTTACTCAGAAGAAGAGAAACTGTACATAGCAAAACGTTATCTGATTCCAAGGCAGTTAAAAGAAAATGGCCTAAGCGAAAAATATGTAAAATTTACAGATAGTGGACTTCAGTTTTTAATAAGACATTACACAAGAGAAGCTGGAGTCAGAAGTCTTGAAAGACAGATTAATGCTGTTTTGAGAAAGATAGCAAAAGAAGTTGCTCTAAAAGGAAAAAAAGAAAAATACAGAATAACAAAAAATACAGTAAAAAAATTCCTTGGTGCACCATTTTATATGCCTGAGAAGGAAAAAGAAGATGAAGTTGGGGTTGTTACAGGTTTAGCCTGGACTGAAGTTGGAGGAGAGATTTTAAAAATAGAAGCTACAAAGATGCCAGGAAAAGGACAGCTTATTCTTACAGGCTCACTTGGTGATGTTATGAAAGAATCTGCCATGACAGGTCTTTCTTATGTAAAATCAAAATCTGAAGAGTACGGTATTAATCCAGAGGATTTCCAGAAATACGACATTCATGTACACGTTCCAGCTGGAGCGATACCAAAAGACGGACCATCTGCTGGAATAGCTATAACAACCGCTATTTTTTCTCTTTTCACAGAAAAACCAGTTAAAGCTGACGTTGCCATGACAGGTGAGATTACCCTAAGGGGAAAAGTCCTCCCTGTTGGCGGACTTAAAGAAAAAATATTAGCTGCAAAAAGAGCAGACATAAAAACGGTTATACTTCCTAAGGATAACAAAGATGAAGTTTTAGAAGACCTTCCCCCTTTTGCAAGGAAATCACTCAACCTTATATTTGTTGACCATATAGATGAAGTTTTCCCTATAGCTATAAAGGAATTTGATAAGCTGAAAAAGAAAAAAAGTTCCAAAAAAAGTAAATAAATGAACATCCCTCCTGCATGTTAAAATAAAAAAAACTATTGCAGGAGGGTCATCATGAAAAAAATCCTACCTTTATTAATTTCAGGTACATTCATTTTTTCTTCTGCAAATGCAGGAAGTATATCAGTAGCAAACTCAGACATTGAAATGACAGGTGGTATAACAGCCGCATATTTTTATATGACAAATATAGGTGAGGAGCCAAATGACCAGTTCACAGTAACAAACTTTGATTTCGATTTATCCTCAAATATAAACTCCGTTATTAGTTTTGAAGCTGGAATAGGTTCGGCACATTTACCAGACCTTATGTCACCTATTGGTGAATCTGATTTTGAGGTTGAGTTTGCGTGGGTAGATATTGAACTGTCTGAAGATTCAAATGTATCTGCAGGTAAGCTTTTGACAAATGTTGGTTATGAGCTCTTTGATACATTTAACAATCCTAACTACCATTACGGACTTGTATGGTGGGGACAACCTGTACATTACCCAGGTGTAAGACTCACATACAACATTGATGAAGATGTTCAGTTTTATGCAGAGTACAACCATGATTCTTCAGGCTCTATAAAAGGTATAAAACCAGAAGATGCAATTGCAGCTGGAATAATAGGTTCTTTAGGAAGTCTTAATATAGCGGTTAATTATTTTGATTATATGGGAACTAAAAACCTTTTGGATTTAGTTTTAACAACACATATAGCAGATTTTGATGTGGCTTTAAATATAGATTACCAGTGGCTTGATGATGGAGCTAAAGCAAAAATAAAAGACGCAGGCTCTGTTGATACAGAAGACAAAGCTTATGGGATAGCTTTCTATTTAACAACACATGTATCAGATACTGTTTCTGTTCCTGTGAGAATTGAGTATGTTTATGATGGAGAAAGCAAAGATGGGGCTGGAAATACTGTAGATAAAGGGATATACGGTATTTCAGGAGATAATGCATGGTCTTTTACTATAACCCCAACATGGCATCCATTGAAAAACACTTATGTTAGAGGTGAGTTTGCCTACGTGGTTATGGATAAAAAAGGTTTTGAAAATGATAAAGGAGAAGAAAAGGACAATCGTTCTTTCTTTGGTGTTGAGTTGGGATTTATCTTTTAGATAGGAGGGACTTCTTTAAGATTTTTTGGCAAACCTTTTCCATCAGTTGATATGATTCCTATAGCTGGAAGACCAAGTTTTAAAAGGGGGTTTGGTTCATCTGGTTTAAGATGAACGCTGTAAACCCTCTGTATTCTATCTTCTTTTACAGCGACTTCTTTTGGTGTAAACTCAGCCTTTTTGGAAATTTTTACAACTTTTGCCGGTATAGGCATATCTGGAAATGCATCAAGGAATATTACAGCTTTATCTCCTATTTTTATCTTTCCATTTTGAATAGTGTCAACAAACATATTCAGATATAAATCATCTGGATTTATCGCTGTTACAACTGTCATTCCCGCTCCTATTACTTCTCCCTCGTTTGCAATTTTATCAACAATATAGCCGTTTACAGGTGATTTTATTTCCAGTTCAGAGATTACAGCTTTTATTTCTTCTTCTTTAGCATAGAGGGATTTTACACCGCTTTTCAGTGCTTCTAATTCTTCTTTTAGAGCTTTTATCTTTAACAAGGTAGCTCTTGCCTGCTTTAAATTGCTTTTGGCGGAGTTTATCCTCGCAATTAACTGTCTTTCTTTCTGTTTTAAAGCTTTTAGCTTATCTGTGTCTGTATCGAGCTTTAGTTTTATCTTTTCAAATTTTTCTTTTGGTATTAGCTCTTTCTGAAAAAGCTTTTTAAATCTCTTATACTCCCTTTCATCCTGATTAACAATCTTTTTTAAAGCTTCTATATTCTGTTTTAGCTCCAAAAGTGCAGCCCTGGTTATTTTTAAGGATTCCTGAGCTTTTTTAACATTTTCCGGAAGACTTTCTTTTAGTATTTCAAGCTGAATCTCTTTTGCAGATATCTCTTTTTTCTTTGAGTTTATAGCTTCTTCCATGCTTTTTAGTTTTGCTATGTATTCATCACTTTTCAAATGAGCTATAATCTGACCTTTTTTTATCCTGTCTCCTTCTTCAACATAGAGTTCTTCTATTCTACCGGGATACTTTGTATTGATGTTTATCAGGTCTCCATCTATCCTTCCTGTTCCTATGATAAGATTAGGAGGAAGCTGTTTAGGATTGAGTTTTAGATATATAAAATAACCGGAAATAAAAACAAGAATTAAGATAATAATGGCAACCCAGTACTTTTTTATATCCATTACAGTAGTCCTTCTGTTATTCTTCTTATACCTTCTAAACCTCCTAATGGAATAGATATATATCTTTTTGATGGAACTTCATAATCTCTTGGATTTATTCTTATAAGAATACCATCGTACTGGTGCGCTATTCTTTCTGAAGTTATTCTGACAGTAGGTACAGCTTTCCCTGCTCCTATCTCAATAATAACAAGTCTATAATCCATGTCTGAGATTCTTTCAAGCCATCTTTCAAACAAAAACTCCTGACCATCCGTTCTGTGGGAAATCCATTCCCAGTCTCCAAACATAAGTATATTTGGTCTTGCTACACTGCCACAATGTTTACATACAGGGAGAGGTTCTTTTGCTTCAAAATTTTCCATATCAATCTCTACTTCTACACCCTCGGCAGACCATATATCATCTATACACGGAACACTGCACTGCAGATGGTGAATTGAACCGTGAATTTCCACTATTCTCTTTTCGTCAAAACCTGCTTTTTGAAACTGACCATCAACATTTGATGTAAATACAAAATAACCCCCTTTTTTACTTTCTCCTAATTTCTTTAGTATGTAGAACCCTTCATGGGGCTTTGTTTTTCTATAAAGGTTTAGTCTATGTCCGTAAAAAGCCCATGCGAGTTTTGGATTTGTTTTAAACCATCTTGGATTTGCGAGTTCCTCAAATCTCAGTCCTAACTTTTTTGCGATTGGATATGCTCTCCAGAACCCCTCCGTTCCTCTGAAATCTGGTAGACCACTGTCAACACCCATTCCAGCTCCAGCTGTTATAAGAATCGCATCCGCCTCTT
>CAYTOE010000015.1:0-17839 GCA_964439255.1 uncultured Aquificales bacterium | reverse complement strand
AGGTTTTATGGAATTTAAATTTCTGGCTTCTTATATGTTAGTTATTGTTGCATTAATCTATTCTTATAAAGAAAAATTAGGAGTAGAAAAGGAGCTATTTTTTAACTCCATAAGAGCGTTTGTTCAGCTCCTTTTATTGGGATACATTCTTGTTTATTTATTCAAACTTAAAAACCAGATTGAGCTACTTTCAATCCTGATTTTTATGGTTGCTTTTGCAGCTTATACAGGGCAAAAAAGGGTTAAATTAAAGGAAAAAGGTTATTTTACAGCTTTTTTATCAATTTTTGTCTCTTCCTTTTTGATTCTGTTTTCACTTATTTTAATAGGTGTTATAACATTTAAACCAAATGAAATAATACCTGTAGGAGGGATGATTATAGGAAACTCTCTTAATGTTTATACACTTGCTGTTGATAGGTTAAAAGGAGAGGTGAAAAACAGCATAGATGTAATAGAAGGATTTATAGCCCTTGGTTCATCTTTAAAAGAAGCTTTTCACTTTATAAATAAAAAAGCTGTTAAAGCTTCTCTTATTCCAGTTATAAATACATTACAGACTGTAGGAATTATTCATATTCCCGGAATAACAACAGGCATGCTTTTGGCAGGAGCTGAGCCATTAAAAGCTGTTTCTTACCAGCTTGTTATCATGTATATGATGGTTGCAGTTGCTCTTTTCACATCTATATTCACAATTAATTTTTCTTACAAAAAGATTATTTCTACTGTTTTCTGGAGGTAGCATGTCATTCTTCTATAACATCCTTATGCTTATTTATATTCCAATTTTTTCAGTTATAACAAAGAAAAAAGGGTACAGCATAGACTTTAAAGAAAGATTTGTCCTGTATAAAAAATCAAAAAAGGAAACAGTATGGTTTCACTGTGCAAGTGTTGGTGAGCTTAATATAGCAAAACCAGTAATAAGAGAGATTTCAAAAAGATATAACGTACTAATAACCGTTTTTTCACCAAGAGGAAAAGAACATGGTAAAAAAACTTTTCCTGAAGCAGAGATAAAAATGCTACCTTTTGATATATCATTCCTTATAAAGAGATTTTTAGAGAAAAATAACGTAAAGGCTGTTTTTATTGTTGAAGGAGAGCTATGGTACAACCTTATAAAAGAATCATCAAAAAGAATTCCTGTTGTATCCATAAATACAAGAATATCCCCTAAATCCTTCAAACTGTACAAAAGGTTTGGCTTCTTTTTTAAGAGAATTTTAAACAGATTCTCCCTTTTTATCGCAAGGTCAAAAACAGATGAAAAATTTCTAAAAGAGTTTGTAACAGAAAAATCAAAAATTGTTCTTTGTGGAGATTTAAAGCTTTTTTCTTCAATACCAGAAAAAAACGTAAAGTTAAAAATAAAAAGTAGAAAAGTTATAGTAGCAGGAAGCACCCACCACCCAGAAGAAGAAATACTGATAGGAATTTACAAAAAACTAAAAAAAGGTATAAAAGACCTTACCCTGATAATAGCACCAAGACATCTTGAGAGGATAGGAGATGTTATTTCTACAGTTAAGAAACATGGTCTTACTTACAGTCTTCGAACAGAAACAGATAAAGTTGAGAAAGATATATACATCATTGATACTATTGGAGAGCTTTCAGGAATTTACAGATATGCAGATGTTGTTTTTGTAGGCGGAACAGTAGCACCTGTAGGAGGTCATAACATTCTTGAACCAGCCCTGTTAAACAAACCTGTTGTAATAGGAAAACATTACGAAAAAATAAAAGATATGTTTGAACTACTAAATAAAAAAGAAGCGGTTTTCTGTGCAAAAGATGAAACAGAGTTAGAAAAATATTTAAAAAAAGCCCTTGAAGGTTCAGTAAAAACAGATATAGATTTAAGAAAACAGTCAGAGGAAATATTCAACTGTTATATAAAAAATGTAAATAAAATACTGGAGAAAGCATGGAAGAAGTAAAAAAGTTTTTTGCAGACGAGATAAATGATTTTAAAACCTATAAAGCATTAGCCAGAGATATAAAAGATGAAAATCTCAGGGATATTTTACTAAAAATAGCCCAGATGGAAAAAAAACATGCATCCTTCTGGGAAAACTACCTTAAAAAAAGAGGAGTAAATCCCCCAGAAGTTAAAATAAACAGACTAAAAATTTATCTGCTTAAACTTTTAGGAAAGATAATAAACCCTGTTGCGGTTGTATCCTTTCTTGAGCTTGGAGAAACAAGTGCATTTGAGAAATACTACAGTTTTTTAAAAAATGGAGATTTATCCCCTGAAGAAAAGGAAAACCTGAAAAGGATAATTCTTGATGAAATTGAGCATGAAACAACTTTTGCAAAAACAGCTGAAAATTTAGGAATAACAAACATAAGGGATTTTGTTTTAGGAATGAATGACGGTCTTGTTGAGATATTAGGAGTCGTTACAGGTCTTTCAGCAGTTTACAAAGATAACCCATTTGTTGTTGGGATATCAGGTATTATTGTAGGTGTCGCAGGGGCATTATCTATGGGAATAGGAGCATTTATCTCTGTTAAATCACAGAGACAGGTAAATGAGGCTATCAATGAAAAATTAGAAATAATTTTTGATGTTGCGCCAGAAAAAGCTGTAGATGAGTTTAAAGAAAAACTTTTAGAATCTGATATTCCTGAAGAAATAGCCGATGAAATAAGCAAAAAAATTGGAACAAACAAAACTTCTATAAAAAAGCTTCTCATTGAAGAGGTAAAAGAAAATGAAATCCTCTCTGGTCTTTACACAGGTTTTGCATACATTTTTGGTGTTATATTTCCAGTTCTTCCTTACTTTATATTCCCTTCTTCTTTAGTGGCTTTACCATTCTCTATACTTTTTGCAGCACTGGCACTTTCAGTTGTAGCTACAGTTATATCTGTCTTGTCTGGTATAAATATAAAAAGAAAGATAGTAGAAATGGTTCTTTCAGCCTTTTTTGCAGCTGCAGTTTCTTATGGTTTCGGTTATCTAATGCAAAAGATTTTTGGTATTCAGGTATAAAAAATCTTAATCTCCATGCCCATGACCATGTCCATGTCCGTGTCCGTGGGATATCACAGGCTGCCCACCTTCCTCATTTTCATTTGAAGCGATTAAACCAACAATACCAGCCGCTATTGTTGCACCTACTGCAGCAATACCTGGCGAAACAACAGAAGCTTTTGTAACAGCAGCACCTTCTTTTTTAACAGTACCATCTTTGGCCATAACAGGTAAAGAAGAAAATATTAAGACCATAATAATACAGATTACTTTTCTCATGACCATCACCTTAATTATTTAATAAAGACTTAATAATTAATTAGATGTAAAAATAAAGTTTGTCAAGTTTTTGAAGAAATTAAACATTTCAGGCTGAAGATAGACTAATTACCTTCCATGACTGTATCCACGAGGATAAGGTGGAACTACCTGAGCTTCATTTGAAACAATTAAAGTTAAAACAACAAGGAAAACCGCTGCAGCTGTTTCCTTAGAAAAAAACTTGGTATGTTTTTTGTCAACCTTATTATCATTATCGTTAGCAAAAATTGGAGAAGATACTAACATTAAAGCTAAAAAAATAGAAAAAAATTTTTTCATAAAAAAACCCTTTTACAGTTTTTAAAAGAGATTAAAATTCGCAGAATTTTTTGTCAAGAAAAAATGTACAAAAAGTTTTAGAATAGAGAAAAACTTTTCAGGAGTGGATTTATGCCGTACAGCATGACAGGTTTTGGATATGCAACAAAAGATTTTGAAGATTATGAGATAACAGTGAGGGCAAAGTCTGTAAATAACAAAGGTATTGATATAAGCATAAAAGGACCAAGGGACATACTGTTTTTTATGGATATAGATATAAGAAACCTGATAAAAAGGTATTTTGAAAGGGGAAGTTTCCAGATTTTTATAAATATAAAATACAGACAGCCAAAAATCTTTATGGATATAGAGAACTTAAAGGTTGCTGTAAATACTGTAAAAAAAATAATGGAAGACCTGAAGCTCAAACCTTCAGATGACAAAATTTATGAGCTTGCCTCAGGTATAGCTTCAGAAACACAGGAAGAAGTTTTAGATGAAAAACTTAAGAAAGATATTATTTCTGTTGTGGAAGAAGCCTGTAGAGTACTAAAAGAAGAAAGGAAAAAAGAAGGAGAAAAACTCATTGAAGATATAAAAAACAGGCTTGGGATAATAGAGGAAACAGTTTTAAAAATAGAAAAAGAAAAAGAGAAAATACTCCAGAAAGCGAAAGAAAAAATAACAGAAAAGGTAAAGGAACTTTTAGGAGAAAACTATTCAGAAAGGGCTTTTATAGAAGCTACTCTTTTGGCAGATAAAATGGATATTACTGAAGAGGTTGTCCGTTTAAAATCCCATATAAAGAGGTTTAATGAACTTATAATCCTTGATGAACCTGTTGGTAGGAAACTGGACTTTTTATGTCAGGAGATGTTAAGGGAAATAAACACTATGGGAACAAAAATGCCCTGGTTTTCCCAGTACACAGTTGAAATGAAAACCCAGCTTGAGAAAATAAGACAGCAAGTTCAGAATATAGAATAACTATTCCTGGGGATTTGTTCTCCCCATTAAAAAAAGTTCACCTGTTGCTGTTAATATTACATATCCCCAGACAAAACCACTCATATAAAGTTTTCCATTCACAGTAAGATAAAGTAGAAAAATCAAAATGGCAAAAGAGTAAATGATAAAAGGAAAAGCTTCAGAGGGCTTGTCAAACAGTTTATCAACAGTGTATTCTCCCTTTTTCATCATATATAGAATGTACAGAGAAGATAAAATCCCGATAAAAAGAGAAATGTAAAAAATATACTCATTTTTTAAATCTGGATACACACTCATAATAAGAGCTGTCCAGAGAGGAATATCCTGTAAAAGTTCTGAAAAAAATATTCTGTTGGTCATTCCTTCTCCTGATTATTTTAAAGGTTCTTTTGCTGTCTCTTTTAATGTAATTCCAACAAGAAATGCTACAAGAGCCGCAGCTATCAGATAAAAAGAAGGAGAGTTTATATTGTTTGTAGTTTTTATAAGAAACGTTGATATTAAAGGAGCTGTTCCACCAAAAATAGCAAAAGGTAGATTATAACCTATAGAGTATCCCGAATTTCTTATTTTTGTGGGGAATATCTCAACAAGGGTAGTTGGAAGAATAGCCATAAAGCCGGCAACAATCACAGCAAATATAATCTGTGCCAATAGGGCTGATTCAAAACTCCCTTTTGAAAGTAGTATAAAAAGTGGATATGAAAGAATAACTGTTAAACCTGTAGAAACAACAATAAGAGGTTTTCTTCCTATCTTATCTGAGATTAAACCTGCTACAGGTATTAAAATAGCAAGGACAATCATGCTTATTGTGTTTATTGTTAAAGCCTCTGACTTTGGAAATTTTACAAAAACGCTCAGATGATTTGCTATATAAACAAAAATTGTGTAAAAACCGACAGCCTGAAATGTACTTAAAAGAAATGTTTTAAAAAACTCCTTTTTTGCTTCTCTAAACAGGTCTCTTACAGGTTGTTTGTCAACCATCTCTTCATATTCAAGCTCTAAAAACTTAGGTGTCTCATCTATATTTTTTCTAACATAATAACCAACAAGACCAAGTAAAACCCCTGTAAAAAAAAGAACTCTCCATCCCCAGCTGTAGAGAGCTTCTTCAGACAAAACTTTAGTTATTACAGCTCCAGATGCTGAACCTAAAAGAATTCCAACAACAGCTCCTAAAATAGCTATACTACCAAAAAAACCTCTTCTATTATGGGGTGCATGCTCAACAACAAAAGAAACAGATGTAGTATATTCACCACCTACAGATAAACCTTGAATCATCTTTAGTGAAACGAGAAGAATAGGAGCGATAATTCCAACAGTTTCATAAGTGGGCAATAGACCAATAGCTGTTGTTGATGCAGCCATTAAAACAATAGAAATAGTAAGGGATTTTTTTCTACCAAATCTGTCGCCTATATATCCAAAAAGGATAGCTCCTATAGGCCTCATAAGAAAGCCAACCGCAAAAACGGCAAAGGATTTTATAAGTGAAACCATAGGGTCTGAGGAAGGGAAAAAAAGCTCACCTATAATTACAGCAAGAAAACCGTAAACAACAAAATCGTACCACTCAAGGACATTTCCAACCATCCCTGCAAAAAGTGTTTTAGAGTGGTGATTAAGAGCCTTTAGTGTTCCCATCTCCTCTTACTCACAAAAATCTTCTTCTGATAAAAGGAGATTCTCAAGGATTAAATCTGGTACAAGGTCATCATCCTCAAAATTTTCAAGGGCTTCAAGGTATATTTCTGCTACAAATCTGTTTGGGTATTTTTCTCTTAGATATTCCTTGAGCTGTTTAACAGTTATGGTCTTGTTATTCTTACTTAAATCAGACATTAAAACTTACCTTTTAGATGCTTTGCCATTCTATCAGCAGCTATTTTGTACCTTATATCTTTTTTAGCTAACTTTTCCATCTCCGACCTTATATATTTTTCGGCTTCATCTGTAGCCATTTTGTATCCTAAAACGTAGGCAAGAATAGCAATTAATGCAAAACCTGTAAACTCAACAATTCTTGAAACGATAACATTAGGAATAAAAAGAGCACCTATAGCCATAATTATTCCAACCGGTAGTAAAAACTTCCAGTACTTAAGTAAGAAATCCGCTAACATTTCCACCTCAAAAATTTTCTTAAGTATCTAAACATTATAATAATGAGGGTTTTAAAAATCCATTCTTATAAGTTTTCTAACTTTGTATATATCATTTAGATTAATGTCTGCTTCTATTAATCCTTCTCCATCATCTATAAAAGCAAGAATTTCTCCCCATGGTGAATAGATACCAGAACTTCCAGCATACTCAATATCACCTATCTTTCCTGTTGTATTACTTGTTATAACAAAACACTGGTTTTCAATGGCTCTTGCCCTTGATAAAACCTCAAAATGCATCTTCCTCGGTTTTCCCCACTGGGCAGGTACAAGAATTATTTCAACTCCTTTTCTCCTAAGAGTATAGGATATATTTGGAAACCTGAGCTCAAAACATATCATTATCCCTAAATTTCCATTTGAGCTTTCCGCAACATCAAAAGATTTTCCCGGTGTGTAAAAAGCATCTTCATTTGTGGGTCTAAATAGCTTAACTTTAGATTGTTTATACGAAATTTCACCATGGTCAATAACAAAGGCTTTGTTGTATATTTTTCCTCTGTATTTTTCTGGAAGCGTACCAGATATAACAAGATTCTTCTCTTTAGAGAAATCTTTAAGTTTCCTGTATATCTCAGGGGTTATTTTTACATGTTTTTCTAAATTTTCATTGTCAAAACCTGAAGAAAACATTTCAGGGAGAAGTAAAAGGGAGTTTTTTTTAACATCTTTTATAAAAGAAAATATTTTTTCTATATTTTTATCAACTTTCCCTAATTCTAAATTAACCTGTAAAGAGTATACCTTCATTATCTCACCTTATGTAAAAAAACCTGCGATTTTTTCCATACTTCCTGTCAGTATAAGAAGACCAACAAGTATAAGGAGAAGGCCTCCGATAATCTCAATTACAAGGAAGTATTTTCTCATAAAGTTAAAGAATCTGAAAAACTGATTTATAGCAAAAGCGGTTATTATAAATGGAATTCCTAATCCCATTGAAAAGGCAAAAAGAAGTACAACTCCCTGCATAACTGTTTCCTGCTGAGAAGCATAAAGAAGAATAGCTCCAAGTATTGGACCTATACATGGAGTCCAGCCAAAAGCAAAAGCAACTCCTACTATAAACGCTCCTATTATACCCGGGGGTTTTTTCTTTACTTCGGTAGTTTTCTGTTGATAAAGTACCTTATACGCTCCTGAATAGTAAAATATGTAAAGTAGAACTGTAAGAATCAGGAGAAGGAAAAAATCATTAAATATTTCTTTTGTTGAAATATAACCGTAACCGTAAAGTAAAATAGAGATACCCGCTATAACACCAAGCCAGATTTTCACTTTTTCAGACTGAAATATACCTGTAAAGTGAATTCCAAGGAGTATAACTAAAAGTGCGGCAATTTTTGATATTATATCTTTGTACTCCTGAAGTAGCTGGCCTATAGCTGTTGAAGCAGCACCGAGAGCTGTAAAAACAAGAGAAAATCCTACAACAAAAGCGACAGCTGTATAAACGATTTTCCAGTCAAACCTCTTTTCCTCAGATACACTTCCAACAGTAACACCGGAAATATAAGCTATATATCCGGGAATAATAGGAAGAACACAGGGAGATAAAAAGGCTATAATACCAGCTAAAAAAGCAGCCCAGACAGATACATTTTCTACCATGGTTTATTCCTTTAAAAGGTTATTTATAACTTTCTCCACTTTACTTATATCTGTTCTTCCATAAAGTATTTTATCAATAGTGAGGTCTTTCCTGAGGAAATAAACAATAGGTGTTCCTATTACCCTGTACTGGGATTTTATACTCTTTCCATCCAAAAGAACAGGTATATCAAAGCCCCATTTTTCTTTTATCTTTTTAATCTCTTCACCATTTTCATCACCCATATTCACAGCTAAAAACTTAACAGGTTTACCTTTGAATTTCTCATAAAGCAGGTTCAGTTCAGGCATAAAAGCTCTGCATGAACCACAAAGAGGATGCCAGAAAATAACAAGAACAACATTCCCTTTAAAATCTTCAAGTTTTACTATCTTTCCATTTTCATCTTTAAGCTGAAAGTTATAAGCTTTTATTCCTTTTCCATAAGATAAAACAGACAGAATCAAAACTAAAATCCCAGATAAAAACAGCTTCTTCATTTTTTTACCTCTCTGCTATCTGTTATTCTATATTTAAATTAGATTACAACCAATGTGAAATTTATGAGAAGTATTATATGAGAATGATTATAAACAAGTATACTAAATATTAATTATTACAAAAGGTGGTGAAATGGAAGTAAATATAAAAATCAAAAGATTTGATGGAAAAAAAGAATGGATAGATAGTTACAAAGAGAGTATAGAGGATAGAACAACCGTTTTAGATATATTAATGAAAATAAAAGATTACACAGACCCTTCCCTGACTTTCAGAGCACAGTGTAGAGCTGCTATATGTGGAACATGCGCTGTAAAAATAGGTGAACAACACTACCTTGCATGTAAAACAAAGGTAAAAGATGTTGTACAAAATGGTGAACTTTTAATTGAGCCAGCAGCCAATTTAAGCGTAATAAAAGACCTTGTTGTTGAGCAAAACCAGTTTTTAGACAGATTAAAAGATGCAAAAAGCTGGTTTGAACCTAAAGAAAAGTTTGAACCTGTTTATCCTGAAGATTTGAAGGAAATTGATAAAGAAACAGACTGTATCCTCTGTGGTATATGCTACTCAATGTGTCCGGTTTTCCAGACAGATAAAAGCTTTGGTGGACCGATAAACTTTGTAAAAATATACAGATTCTGGAAAGATAAAAATGATTCCCTTGGAGATGAAAGAATAGCAATAGCAGATAAAAACCATATAACAAGCTGTATCCATTGTAAATACTGCACATTCTCCTGTCCAAAGGAGATACCTGTAGAACAGGATATAATGAAAATAGAATTTTATGGAAAACAGAAAGGTATTATAAAACAACAGGATTTTGGTTTTGGTGGATTTTCAACACCTTTTGGATTTTAAAGCTTTATTTTAAACGCTTTTACAAGGAAAAGGATTATTAAAGATTCGTTTAAAATGAGAAGGTAATGTAGAAGATAAACCTTTGTCTGGTTATCTGTTATATGGAAAAAGTACTCAAGTATTTTGTAAAAAAAGAAAGATATTAATAACCCAGAAAGGTATCCTGCCTGTTTTGATATATCAACAATTGAAAGGAGTGCTTTTTTTCTTAATATAAGTGTTTCTGTTCTAACAAGATAAGCTCCAAAAACAAAAGTTAGCTGATACCCAGCATAAACAAGTAAAGCTGTTGAATATGTGTATGGCTTAAAAAGAAAGTAAAGAACAAGAAAAAAAATAACAATTTCTACAAAAAGAGATATTAAAAAAAATTCCCTTATATTGATAAGTTTTTCATAAAACTTTGCAACTACAAGCATACCAATTGCAAGAAGTATTCCACCTATTGAATAAATAGAAGGCTTTAAAGGGGCATATATGGTAAAAACTGAACCTATAGATAGACCTGTAAAAAGGGAATTAAGATACTTGTATTTAAGATACGTTTTAGGACGTATTGATATTATTTTCATTTTTTTAGAATCTGTTTGAATTTAAGGAAATGGACTGGTTTTGAGATATAGTATCCCTGAACACAATCTATTCCTAACCTGCTGACTTCTTCTAATATATCTTTATTTTCTATATACTCAGCTATCGTTTTTATTCCAAAATCTTTAGCTATACTGCTTATAGCTTTAACAATGGATTTTGATTTATCACTCCTCAATATAGTTTTTATTAAAGAACCATCTATCTTTAATATGTCAACATCAAAGTTTAAAAGATAGCTGAAAGATGCATAACCAGCACCAAAATCATCCAATGCAAGCCTGATACCTTTCTTCCTTGAGAAAGATATAAAATCAATAAGAATGTTAAAGAATTCCACAAAAGAACTTTCTGTTATTTCTATAACCGGTGTTATATGGTGCTGTTTTTTCATAAAAATCAGTCCGTCTATACTTTTTTTAACCCTCTCAGCTTTAATGGCACTTTTTATGGTTTTGTTAATAAAAATTGTTTTCCCTTTCACAACATTGATAAAGTTTTCTTCCTGTATCTTCTCAAAAAGAATATCCTCAAGTGTATCTATAAGACCAAACCTTTCAGCTACAGAGATAAAACTACCTGCAGGGATAATTTCTCCTCCATACTGAACCCTTATAAGAACTTCTCCACCTATAATTCTTTTCTTTGATAGGTTGTATATAGGCTGTATAAATGGGACAACAGATTTCGATTTTATTACCTCATTGAGCATTGTTTTGTATTTTTCTACAAAAATAAAGTTCTCTCCTATTTCCTTGTTATAAAAAGTAAATGTGTTTCTCCCCTTTGTTTTTGAAAAGTACAT
Source organism: uncultured Aquificales bacterium (assembly GCA_964439255.1). Taxonomy (GTDB): domain Bacteria; phylum Aquificota; class Aquificia; order Aquificales; family Hydrogenothermaceae; genus JAADDV01. The sequence continues at coordinate 6,752 of CAYTOE010000015.1, read as the reverse complement.
TGCCTGTTCAGCCTGAGCTACAAGAGAATCTACGTCCTTAGAGTTGTATGGGTATATAGATATACCTGCAGATGCGGTTGTTTTTATTATTGTTTTCCCTATTTTGATATAAAAATCACTTATTTTTGCCAGTATATCCTTTGCAAGAAGAGAAATATCCTTCAGATTTTTATCAAAAATAGCTACACCAAAAGCATCTCCACCAATTCTTCCAACCAATCCGTTATAACTATCAGCAATTTCAGAGATAATAGACGCTATATGGTTCAAAAATATATCTCCAAAACCATGCCCATACACATCATTTATGTACTTAAAATTATCAAGGTCAATAACAATAAGAAATACAGTTTTGTCATTTGCTTTTTTTATAAGTTCTTCTAATTTTTCTAAAAAACCTTTTTTTGATAAAACGTTTGTTATTGTATCCTGCTGTTTAATAAACTTCAGTTCAAGATTTAAAGATGAGTAGTTATCAAGAATTCTGTCATACTTTTCTGTTGTTTCTATAAGAATATTTTTAAGTATCTTAAATTCTATATTCCTGAACATCTACTCTTCCCACAAAACAGTCATTATTGATGTCTGATTGTAAAAAACAGCCTTTCTTTCAAGCTTATCCATACCTATTTCACCGTATGTAAGCATGCCAACAATATCTGTATCTGGAAAATACCTTTTGTACACCCTTGTTTCTATATTAATATCATTCACTCTCTGGAAAAGTTCACTTCTTGCAACACATGAAAAGTTCAGTGCAACTTCAGGTTTTATATCCTTTTCGTATAGATTGATTTTTAAAAGTTTCATATTTATATCTATATCATCTATCAGGTCATCAGGGTCTCCTATAGATATTTTTACCACATCATTTTTGTTAAATATTCCCCAAAACTCAAATGCTTCCTCCTCTGGGTTGTACATCTTCGGCGTTCTGCATATATAGGCAAATCCGGTATTCTTATCGACTATCTGAAATGGAAAATTCCACAGATATTTTGAAGTTGTTTCAAGGTCTAAATTCTCAGGATAAAGCCCTGTCCCCTGAAGAAGCTTATCTAAAAAGTGTTTAACATGAATTCCATCAAATTCATAAACCTTATTAAGGTATGACTTAGTTATTCTGTAACCTGGTCCAACAGGTAAAAAACCAAGTGAGATAGTTGATACTGAAAAAACATTTCTTAATAAGATAAAAACCATTCCATCTTTTATAGTTTTTCCATTGCATATAATTTTTGTTCTAAAGTCTGGGTCAAATGATGAAGCAACACCTCCTGAAAAAGAAAAAATTTTTTCCTTTTTTATTGAAAGTCTGTTTAGTACCTGGTCAACAGTTATATTAGAAGCTGTGGAAAATACAATACTTGTCGCATCTTTTAATTCATTTGATACTTTTTGAAAAAAAGCAGATGTTTCATCTAAGTTTTCACTTATATTTTCCCTGTAATATATTTCATGTGAACCTTCTCTTTCAAACTTTATGAAAAAGCCTGATATTCCGTTTAAAAAAGTATCTGCATTATAAACGGCTCCTCTTGTGGATACAGCTATATAGTCTATATATCCAAACTTTTCCCTCAGCTGTTTATCAAATTCCTCTGTCAGTATCTCAAATGGTGCAAAAAAAACAGCTAAATTGTATTCCTCAGAAATATCTAAACTTTTAATACACTCTCCCCACTCTGTACAAACAGGAAAACTAAATGTGTATACTTTCACTGCATTTCCTTTTATTTTGGTAAATTATCTATTTTTATCGGTTATAAAACAGGATATATTAAAGGGGAAATCATCCCCTTACTTGACCAATTCCACCTTTTCTATTACCACAGGTTTAACAGGAACATCTCTGAAATATCCTACAGTGTGGGTTTTAACCTGAGATATTTTATCAACAACATCCATTCCTTTTATAACCTTTCCAAATACTGTATATCCCCATATCTGAGGTGTTTTTCCATAGTCAAGAAAAGTGTTGTCCCTAAGGTTTATATAAAACTGAGACGTGGCACTATCAGGATCCATTGTTCTTGCCATGGCAATAGTTCCCCTGAGATTTGAAAGTCCGTTGTTTGATTCATTTTTAACAGGAGGATATGTAGTCTTCTTAGGTTTCATATCAGGGTAAAAACCACCTCCCTGAATAACAAAATCAGGAATAACCCTGTGAAAAATAAGACCGTTGTAAAAACCATCCTTAACGTACTTTAAGAAGTTTTCAACAGTTTTAGGAGCTTTATCAGGGTAAAGCTCCACATAAATATCTCCCATATTTGTTTTGATAAGAACAACAGGATTCTTTTTCTCACCTGCAAATGAAAATCCAGCTATAAGGAAAAACATTAAAAAGGCTATAATCTTTTTCATCTTATACCTCCTTTTATGTTCATTTGCTTCACAAACATCTTCAAAATAAAATATTACAAAAAATTCAGGATTTAAAATGAAATTTCAAAAATTTATATACAAAAAGCCTATAAAAGAGCTACCTAAAGACCTTCTCCCAAGGGAAAAAGCTCTCCATTACGGCATAAAATCCCTTTCAGATGTTGAGCTTCTTGCTCTCTCCTTAGGGCAGGGAACAAAGGAGATGAATGTTTTAGGTCTTTCAGATAAGATTTTAAAAAACAAGCCTTTAAGAGAACTAAAAAATATAACCCTTGAAGATTTACTAAAGATAAAAGGAATAGGAAAAGCAAAAGCCTTGCAGATACTTTCTATAGTTGAGATAGCAAAAAGAATAGAAGAGGATGAAGAAAAAGTTTCCTTAAACTCTCCCTCCGATGTTTACGCGCTTGTTAAGTTTCTACACAAAGAGAGACAGGAGAAACTTTTAGCTGTATATACAAACACACAGAACCAGCTTTTAGGTATAGAAACGATAGCTGTAGGTTCCTTAAATGTTTTAAATGCAAAACCAAGAGATATATTTTTCCACGGTATAAAGCTGAATGCCTACGGCATAATTCTTGTACATAATCATCCTGAAGGTTCTTCAGAGCCATCACAGGAAGATATTGATTTTACAAGAAATATTCAGGAATTATCTTTAAAAATGGGATTTGAACTGTTAGACCACATTATAATAGGTAAAAAAGATTATGTGAGCCTTTCTTCAAAAGGCTTTATTTAAAGGGAGAAATATGGAAATAAAAATAGAAAAGCTCGTTTATGGTGGAAAAGGGATAGGGAAAATAGATGGGAAAACATGTTTTGTCCCTTATGTTTTGCCAGAAGAGGTTGTAGAGGTTGAAGTAAAGAAAGAAAAAAAGAGTTTTCTTGAATGTGAGCTTTTATCCATAAAATCCCCAAGTCCTGATAGAACAGAGCCTCCTTGCAGGTATTTTACATACTGTGGAGGTTGTGATTACCAGCACATTCCTTATGAAATACAGGTTGAGATTAAAAGAGAAATACTAAAAGAAACACTTTCAAGAATAGGAAAAATTGAAAACCCAAGCATTGAAAAAACTATACCTTCAAGGGAAGCCTTTTATTACAGAAACAGAACCCAGATAAAGGTAAAAGGAGAAAGGGTAGGATTTTATAAAAGAGAAAGCAGAGAAATAATAAATATTGATAGCTGTTTACTGTTGAAAGAAGATATAGGGCAGGGATTTGAAGGGATAAGAACCACTTTACCCTTTTTAACATTTCAACCTTTAGAAATCCATCTTTACTCATCCAATCAGGATGAAATGCTGGTTAAATTCATATATCCAAGAAGGATTAAAAGATTTCCCTTAGGTTTAAAACATCTAAGACAGTTTATATCCCCAAACATAAAAGGGGTTGGTATCTACAGGTTAAAAGATAACGGCTATACAGAGAGACTTTTTACAGTAGGGGATATTTATGCTTATGAAAAAGCTGCAGATATAACATTTAGAGTTTCCATAGACAGTTTTTTTCAGATAAACAGATTTCAGGTTGAAAATCTTATAAAAGAAGTGGAGCAGGAATTTACAGATAAAAAATACAAAACTGTTTTAGATCTTTACTGTGGGGTAGGAACGTTAACTCTTCCAGTTGCAAGACATGTTGATAGTATTATCGGCATAGAGGTTAATCCTTACGCAGTTCAGGATGCAAACCACAATAGAAAACTAAACAGGCTGAAAAACACAACATTTTTAAGAATGGAAAGTAAAAATGCCATCAGTCTTATAGAAGAGAAAAACCCAGATGCTGTTATCATTGACCCACCAAGAACAGGTTTAAGCAAAAAAATAGTAGATACTATAAACAGCAATCCAAATATAGAAAAAGTTGTTTATGTATCCTGCAACCCTTCTACACTTGCAAGGGACATAAACCTGTTTAAAGATGGTGGTTTTTCTATAAAATCGGTAAAAATGATAGATATGTTTCCACAAACATACCATATAGAAAGTATAACGGTTTTAGAAAGATGAAAAAAGAAATCTTGAGAAAGATTTTCCATATTTTTTCAATTCTATCCCTTATTATTCCTGTTGAGATATTTGGTAAATACTCAATAACAGTTTTAATGTTTTTAATGCTTGCTATTTTTTTACCTATCTCTTACTTCAGGATAAAAAATCCTCTCACAACACCTTTCTGGAAAATACTTGAGTATGTTGAAAGGGATTTTAACTGGAAAACATTACCTGGAAGGCAGGCATACGCCCTGGGAGCAGGTTTATTAGCTGTTTCTATCCTATTCAACACAGAAACCCTGGAAATAGCCATAATAACAACAGCTATATACGATGGTATTGCAACTATTGTCGGGAAACTGTACGGAAAGCATAAAATATCTGGTCTAAATAAAAGTTATGAAGGAACAATAAGCGGTATTATTGTAAACAGTCTTTCTCTTATGATTTTCCTGAATCCTGTAAAAGCTGTCCTTATATCAATTGCAGCTGCCATTATTGAGCTCTCTGCAGACAGTAAAAAATGGTATCTTGATGATAATTTTATCATTCCATTAGGAGTATCAGCGTTTTATACAGCATTAAAGCTCTTCTTTTAGCTTTTTCCTGAACTCAACAAGTAAGTCTGGATAGTCTGTAGCCATAACATCAGCTTTTCTGTTTAACATCTCCTTAGCCGTTTTTTCATCATTTACAGTCCATACAACAACCTTAAGTCTGAGTCTGTGGGCAACGGCGTTTGCTTTTGTAGTTGCTATTCGATAAAAGGGAAGAACAAAATCTGCCCCTAACTTTTTAGCATCAAAAATCCTCCCTGGTGGTTTCATATAAATAAGACCTGTTTTTATTGAAGGTAAGAGTTTTTTAGCTTCAACAATTGCCTCATCATAAAAAGAGATAATAGCGACCCATTCTAATGCGTTGTGTTTAAGCAGATGCTCAATAACCTGTTGTGTTGTTTCAGGCTCTTTAATCTCTAAAAACATTCCAGCCTTCCCATTCACAGTGGAAAGAGCTTCATCAAGGGTGGCAACAGGCTCACCTTTTATGAAAATGTTCTCTTTTATATATGAAAGTTCAACTTCCGAAGGTTTTATCTTTTTTCCTGTAAGTCTTTCAAAATCAGGGTCATGTAGAAGTATTAGATTGTTGTCTTTTGTTCTTCTTATATCAACCTCAACAATATCAGCCCCTGCTTTTATCCCGTACTCAATAGCAGATAATGTGTTTTCAGGCTTTCTTCCCCTTGCGCCTCTATGTCCAACAATACCAAAAGGCTTTTTATTTAAAGATTCTTCAATCTTCATTTTTCACCTGTTTATGTAGTCTTTAATTATTTTTTCATGGTCAAAAACAAGTTTTTCAAAAGGTATATCTTCTAATTTAAACACCTTTACTTCCTTTGCATCACTCTGGGCTTTTGGCTCACCATAAGCTTTACATACAAATGTTATTGAGACTGTATGGAAACGGGGATCCCTTTTTGGGTCAGAATAAACCCCTAATAGACTGAGAATTTCAATATCAAGGTCTGTTTCTTCTTTCATTTCTCTGATTAGGGCATCTTCAACCTTTTCCCCTATCTCAACAAATCCGCCAGGTATAGCCAATCCAAGAGGTGGATTCTTCCTTTCAATAAGAACAATGCCTTTAAAATTTTCATCATCATCAAAAAGCTGGATAATACCGTCAACAGCAACAAAGGGTGTTTTTATCCCCATTCCAAACCTCCTCATGTATATTTTCGAATATTATAAATCCCTTATTTGAACTTTTCTGTCCCTTTTAGGAAAATTTATCTGTCCAAAACAGAACAGAGAAAAAAATAAAAAATATAAGTTATTGAAAACAAAAATAAAATTATATGGCATATTTTTTGCTACAGAAAAATAAAAATCAATCTGGAGGTTTAAGATGAGAATCAAACGGTTTTTAGCCTCAGTTATAGCAGGTTTAACAGTGGTATCTTTTTATCAGAACGTATCAGCTGGTGAGATTTACTACGAACATTCATCTGCCAAAGAGATGGTTCTCAAAGATATACCACCTGGCCCAAGACATTATGCAGTTCCAGCCAAGTGTAATCTTGGAAGTGAAGCATTTATAAAAAAGATGGCACCAGTTGGGAAAAAGCTATTTAACAACAAAAAGTTAGCAAACTGTGTTGCCTGCCACTGTGCTCCAGGTTCAAAAGGTTGCGGAAATATAGGTCCAAACTTAGCCCATTACGCATCAACCCTTTATCATGCCACATACTTAGGAGGACAGAAAAAAACTCCAGGCTGGATTTTTCAGAGAATTGCAGATTACAGATTTTAACAACAAGAGAAGAACCACTACCTTTTTCAT
>CAYTOE010000014.1:0-18137 GCA_964439255.1 uncultured Aquificales bacterium | reverse complement strand
ACTTTATGGGTTTTTGTGTCTGTCATTGACTGGACAACAACAGGTGCACCGCCACCAATCTGAACATTTCCCACATATACTGGCCTTGTTTTTCTTCTTTCTATGCTATTATTCAATTTCATACCTGTAAGCAACTTTATTTTTGGGTATTTTCAATACCTGACCTACTTTTATGTAGTTCCCTTTTATATTATTCGCTCTTCTGATTTCTTCAATAGGAACATTGTACATTTTTGATATTCTGTATAGGGTTTCTCCTTTTTTAACAACATGTTTTATATACGTTTTTGTGTATCTGACTTTTACAACAGCAGGTTTTGATGTTGCTGGTATATATACGTTGAAACCTCTTATAGCTATATTCTTTCTAAAATGGGCATTGTAAAGTTTTAAAAGCCCGTAATCTATGTCGTATATATAGCTTATTTTCTGGAGAGAGATATTTCTTTTAACTATTTTTTTCTTTACATATATAGGTCTTTTCCTTACATAAATACCGTATTTAGAGGGATTTTTAGCTATGATTAGAGCCGCTAAAAAACGGGGTACATAATCTCTTGTCTGTGGTGGAAGTTTTCTTTTTATATCCCAGAAGTTCTTTGCACCCCAGTGCATTTTATTTAAAATACAGCCTTCACCACAGTTATAGGCGGCTATAGCCAAATCCCATCTACCAAACATGTTGTAAAGGTACTTAAGGTATTTAGCAGCTGCAATAGTTGATTTATAAGGGTCTCTCCTTTCATCAACGTATCTGTTAATTTTAAGCCCAAATCTCTTCCCTGTTCCTCTGAGAAACTGCCATAAACCTGCTGCTCCAGAAACAGAAGTTGCATAAGGGTCAAAGCCACTTTCTATAAATGGCAGGTAAGCTAAATCTTCCGGTATTCCATATTTTCTGAAAATCCTTTTTATTGTTGGAATATAGAGATATCCCCTTTCTAAAACCTTTTTTGTATAGCTTTTATTTTTTATTGCGTACTCGTATATAAACCTTTTTATATCTCTGTCTTTTCTTACGTATATACCTAATTTCCATGATTCCTGATTTATATAAAGTCTTTCTTCTTTATCTAAATTTACTTCTGGCTCTTTTTTTATAACGATAATCTCTTCATAATGGCTGTTTTTATGAACTTTTACTTTTGGTGGGAGTGCCCTGTAGTACCCTGAGTACTCTTTTTTTGAAGCACAGGAAAATAGAAAGGCTGGAATAAGAATTAAAAAGATGTACTTCCAGCCTTTTTTATACATAACTTAATCCTTTACAAGTTTTTTATTATTTTCAGCTATACTTCTTACATATTCGTCAAAAACGCTGGTAATTTTATGTTCTTTTATGTTGTTATTTTCATCCATAAGAACAAGGTTGACCTTAAAGTCCTTTAGTTCCTTTTCCTCAAGTTCAGCCCATGAAACTATTATTATCAAATCTCCAGCATGTCCAAGTCTTGCAGCTGCACCGTTAAGTATACATTCTCCACTGTATCTTGCACCCGGGATTACATAAGTAGAAAATCTGTTTCCATTGTTTACGTTATATACCTCTATTTTCTCAAATGGAACAAGGTTTGCCGCTTCCATTATAGCTTCGTCTAATGTCAAAGAACCTTCATAATGGAGGTCTGCACCTGTTATCTTAATTCTGTGTATCTTAGATTTAAGGATAGTTCTTCTCATTAAAAATCCCTCTCTACAATGTATTTTGCAAGGTCTTCCAACTGTTTAAGATATTCATTTTCTGGAAAATTATCAAGCTGATTTATAGCATCATTCACAAGTTCTTTTGCCTTTTCAACAGTTTTTTCAAAACCACCTTTTTCTTTTACCATATCTCTTACTTTTTCTATATGTTCTTTGTCAGGATTAATATCTCTTATAACATTTTTTACAAAATTGAGTTCCTCTTCTGTTAAGTCTTTCAAGACAGAAAGAAGAGGATATGTTATTTTCCCTTCTCTTAAATCGTTACAGACAGGTTTTCCAAGTTTTTTTTCATCTGCTGTATAGTCTAAAAGGTCATCCACAAGTTGAAAGGCAAGTCCTATACTCAATCCGTATCTGTATGCACTTTCTTTCTGTAGCTGGGAACCTTTCCCAAGAGCTGCTCCAACATAACAGCAGCTACCAAATAAAACAGCTGTTTTTCCTTTAAGAATCTGGAAATACTCATCAAAGGACATATCTATATCACCTATCTTTTTTAGCTCTAAAAGTTGCCCTTCAGACATTTTTTTAACAGAATCAGATACATTTTTTATCATATCTATATCACCGTATGTCGAAAATATATAAAGGGCGTTTGCATACATATAATCCCCTGTCAGGACTGTTGTATCATTTCCAAATATTCTGTTCGCTGCTTCCTTACCTCTTCTTTTTTCAGCACCATCTACAACATCATCATGTAATAAGGAAGCTGTATGTAGATATTCCATAGCTGCTGCTATTGGATAATCCCTTTCCTCATTCTCTCCTTTTAGAAGTTTTGAAAATGTAAGCACAAGAATAGGTCTTAATCTTTTTCCACCACTTGAAAGTATGTAGTTTCCAACTTTTAAAATCCATTCAACATAGCTATCAAGATGCTTAGAAAGTTCAAATTCAATCCTGTCTAAAACAGTTTTTTCAATCATTCTTTCCTCTTTAAAGCGTTTGATTAAAAATGAATTTACTGAACAATTTTACCAATATGGAATATATAAAAACAATTCTGCGCAAATCTAAAAAGATGTAATTAACTTAAAAATATACTTTAAAATATTTTTGTCAAAAAAGTATAAGGAGAGGTAGATGATAAAACGTTACACACTTGAGAGAATGGGGAATGTATGGTCTGAGGTAAACAAATTCCAGAAATGGCTTGATGTTGAAATCGCTATATGCAGGGCATGGAATAAGTTAGGGAAAATTCCAGATGAAGCTCTGAGAGAGATAGAAGAAAAAACATATATAGATGAATCTGTCGTTGATAGGATTCATCAGCTTGACAGGATATACAACCATGATGTTTTAGCTTTTGTAACAGCTGTTGCAGAACAGGTTGGAGAAAATGGAAGATATATACATCTTGGGGTTACATCTTCAGACGTTATAGATACAGCATTAGGCCTTTTGATGAGGGAAGCACTGGATATTTTGATAGAAGATGTTGAAAATCTTCTCCCTGTCCTTGAAGAAAATGCATTCAAATACAAAAAAACTGTAATGATGGGAAGAACCCATGGTGTTCATGCTGAACCTATGGTATTTGGGCTTAAGTTTGCCCTCTGGTATGAGGAGATGAAAAGAAATAAAGAAAGGCTTGAACACGCAAAAGAAACAGTTTCAGTAGGAGCTATATCAGGGGCAGTTGGAACATACTCAAACATAGATCCAAGAGTTGAAAAATATGCCCTTGAAGAACTTGGATTAAAACCAGAACCTGTTTCAAATCAGGTTGTCCAGAGGGATAGACATGCAGAGTTTATGACAGCAATGGCAATAACAGCCTCATCCCTTGAAAAAATAGCTGTTGAGATAAGACATCTTCAGAGAACTGAAGTTTTAGAGGCACAGGAGCCATTTAAAAAAGGACAGAGGGGTTCATCTGCAATGCCCCATAAGAAAAATCCTATTACCTGTGAAAGGATAACTGGGCTTGCAAGGGTAATAAGAGCAAATGCTATTCCTTCTATGGAAGATATTGCCCTGTGGCATGAAAGGGATATATCCCACTCATCTGTTGAAAGGGTTGTAATGCCAGATTCAGCAATAGCTCTTGATTACATCCTCCATCTTACAAAAAAAGTTCTTGAAGGACTCGTTGTTTATCCTGAAAGAATGAAAAAAAATATGGATTTATCAAAAGGCCTTTACTGTTCATCTAAAGTTCTTGTTGCTCTTGTTGAAAAAGGTCTTTCAAGGGATGAAGCCTATGACATTGTCCAGAGAAATGCTATGAAAGCATGGGATACAGAAGGACTTATGTTCAAAGATGCTCTTTTACAAGACCAGGAAGTAACATCAAGACTTTCAAAAGAAGAGTTAGACAGAATATTTGATGTTAATGCATTTTTGAAGAACGTACCATATATTTATGAAAGAGTATTTGGAAAGTACTGAGGAGAAAAATGATAAAAAGATTAACAGGGCTGGTATTTTTCCTGCTTATCAGCCCTTCTTTTTCAGAAACAGTTTTAAAACCTGAAAGGTTAGATATATATGCAAACAGAGCTTTCATAACCTTTTCTTTTGATGCTGATAAAAATAAGATATACACATTCCAGATTCCAAAATCTGTTGGACTTGAGAATTTAAGTGTATCCACAGACAAGGAAGACTGTTTCGTTTCTTACTTAGAAGAAATTCCCTCAGAGAATAAGAAACTAAAAGAGCTTGAAAACAGACTTAAAACTGTGGAAAAAAAGATAAAAATCCTTGAAGATTTGAAACCAGTGGACAGAAAAATAAAGGATTTTTTATCTGTATTTGAAACTACCTATTTTTCTTCCCTTTTAGAAAGGGATAAGATTGCTTATGGAATTTCTAAAATAAGAAAAACTGAAAATAAAGATATTAATCTCAGGTTAACCTGTAAAAATTCAAGAAAAACTAAAATCTTTCTCCAGTACCCAATCTCCATAAAAGCAAACCATTTCTACAAAATAGAAGGATTCACAGACTCAAAAACTGTAAGAATAAGCAGTATTCTGAATATCAAAAACAGAAGCGGCTACAGCATAAAAGACATAAATTTATACTTTCATACCTACAGAAAAACCATTTCTATAGAACCACCCCCTTTTGAACATTCATACAGGGTAGAACCATTGATGGCTATTAAAAAACCTATTTTGAAAGAAAGAAGAAGTTATGTTGAAACAGAAACAAAAGCTTATTTTTTTGTGGAAAATGTGAATATACCTGAGAAAGGAGAAAAATCAGTTCTCATTTCAGAGGATAAATACAGAGCTGACTTTGATATTTTTATAGACGGTTATGCTACAACAACTCCATTTCTTAGGGGAGTTTTTGTTGCAGATAAATTTTTTTCACCTTCTCAGGCAAAGTTTTACATAGATGGTATCTTCTTAGGTAAAAGCTGGATTAAACCTGTAGAAAAGGATAAAAAGAGTTTTATATTCTTTGGAGAAGACCTCTTCTTACAAACCTCAAAAACAAAGGTTAAAGATTTTTACGAAAAAACATTTTTGGGAAAGAGTATTCACACAGTTGAATGGCTTTACCGTATCCACAATAAGCACAGAAAAAGCATTAAGGTTCATATTGTGGATAGAGTACCTGTATCTACATCAGAGGATATAAAAATAGAACCGTTTTCATCCTTGAAATGGAAAGAAATAAAAGGAGAAAAGGTTATATGGGAAGTTATACTATCCCCAGATGAGGTACTGAGCTTTAAGTTTGGTTATAAAGAAATAAAAAAATAATAAAAATCATCAAAATTGAACTAAAGATTTTTAATAATATATTATTTGGAAAAATTTATTATGGGGTGGAATGTTGAAGAAATATTATATAAGGACTTTTGGTTGTCAGATGAATGTTAATGATAGTCAGAAAATGGCTGGGATATTAAAAAGCCTCGGATATGAACCGGCAAGGGACTGGAAAGAGGCAGATATAATTCTTGTGAACACATGTTCTGTTAGAGAAAAACCTGACCAGAAGGTTCTTTCCGCTTTAGGTGAGTACAAAAAGATAAAAAAAGAAAATCCAGATGCGATTATAGGTGTTTGTGGTTGTTTAGCCCAGAGGGCTGGATATGAGATTCTTCAAAAAGCACCATTTATTGATATGGTTTTTGGAACAACAAACATTCACCATTTACCACAGTTATTGGAAGAAGCCCAAAAGGGAAACAAAGCTGTAGAGATAATTGAGGAAATTGATGAAAATGAAACAGAGCTTGACAAATATCCAACAGTCAGGGAAAACAGATATACAGCTTATGTAACGGTTATCAGGGGATGTGATAAAAAATGTACTTACTGTATTGTTCCAACTACAAGAGGTAGAGAAAGAAGTAGAAGAATAGGTGATATTTTAAGAGAGGTTCAGTGGCTCGTTGAGGATGGAGTCAAAGAAATTCATCTTATAGGTCAGAATGTTACAGCTTACGGTAAAGACTTAGGAGATGTTAAATTTTGGGAGCTCCTTTATGCTGTGGCAGATGTTGAAGGAGTAGAAAGAATAAGATTTACCACAGGTCATCCAAGGGATTTAGATGAAGACACTATCAAAGCGATGGCTGATATACCTCAGGTATGTGAATACCTTCACCTTCCTATTCAGGCTGGTTCAGACAGAATTTTAAAAGCCATGGATAGGGGATATACCCAGAAAGAGTATCTGAAAAAAATAGAGCTTTTGAAGAAGTATATTCCTGATATAGCTTTATCTACAGATATTATAGTGGGATTTCCAGGGGAAACATACGAAGATTACCTTGAGACATTAAAAGTTGTAAAAGAGGTACAGTACGACCAGATTTTTGCTTTCAAGTACTCACCAAGACCAGGAACACCAGCAGCAAGCATGGAGCTGACAGAAGATTATAAAAAAGCCGGTGAATGGCTAAGTGAGCTTATAAATATTCAAAAAGATATATCTTTTAGAAAAAACCTTAATTATGAAGGGAAGATAGTTGAAGTATTAGTTGAGGAAGAAAGAGAAGGAAAACTTGTAGGAAGAACAAGAACAAATAAACTTGTCCATTTTTCTGGAGAGCATAACTTATTAGGTAGTAAGGTAAAAGTAAAAATTAACAAGGCAAATAGGTTCAGCTTAGAAGGGGAACCAGTTAAACAACTTGTTTAAATGAGGAGGCAAATTATGATAGAAATGAGTGTGCAGGGGATTACATTAGACCCAGTTACCAATATGCCCATTGTTGTTCTCAAAGGAAAAGATTCGAATGATGTTCTTCCTATCTGGATAGGCGTTTTTGAAGCTAATGCTATAGCAATGCAACTTGAAGGTATTAACAGACCAAGACCTATGACCCATGACCTTATTGCCAACCTGATTAAAGAAATGTCTGGAAGAGTTGAGTACATTCATATCCACGATTTGAAGGATAATACTTATTACGCTGAAATTTCTATTTTAAAAGATGGAGAAGTTTTGAAAATTGATGCAAGACCCAGTGACGCTATTAATATAGCCCTTAGAACAGGTGCTCCAATTTTTGTTTCCCCAGAAGTTCTGAAAGATATACAAACAGAAGAAGAAAATGATGTTGATGAGGAAGATTTAAAAGACTGGCTTGAATCTATAAAGCCTGAAGATTTTGGAAAAACAGTTTAAAACTTTAGAACTATAGCGCCCCAGGTTAAACCACCGCCAAAAGCTGTCAAGAGTATATGTTCACCTTTTTTTATCTTTCCTTCTTTCCAGGCCTCGTACATGGCTATAGGTATAGAGGCCGCACTTGTATTTCCATACTTATGTATATTGCTAAAGACTTTGTCTTCTGGAAGTTCAAGCCTTTCAGCTAAAGCTTTTATTATTCTTATATTTGCCTGATGTGGAATCACTAATTTTATATCATCCAATGTCAATCCGGCTTTTTCAAGGGCTTTTTTTGAGGCTGTCTCCATTGATTTAATGGCAAGCTTGAATGTTTCCCTGCCTCTCATTTTTAGCTTTTCTCCAACCGGGCAGAATAAAGAACCCCAGTGGGAACCATCAGATTTCATTTTTGCAGAGAGTATATCGCTTTCACCTTCCTCTGTTGCCGAAATAACTACAGCCCCTGCACCATCACCAAAAATAACAGCGGTTGAACGGTCATTCCAGTCGATTATTTTTGAGAAAACCTCAGAACCTACAACAAGAATATTTTTGAACTGTCCAGACTTCACAAAAGAGTTTGCCATCGTTAATGCATATATAAAGCCACTACATGCAGCTGATATGTCATAAGCCATAGGTTTTGAACATCCAAGTTTATCTGCCAAAAAACAGGCTGTAGAGGGAAACGTCATATCAGGTGTTGATGTTGCTACAATTACACAATCTATCTCTTTAGGAGAAAGACCTGCATTCTCTATTGCCTCTTTTGCAGCAGGGAGGGCTAAATCACTTGCCTTTTCCCACTCTTCAGCAATTCTTCTTTCCTTTATACCTGTTCTTGTTGTTATCCACTCATCAGATGTGTCCAGTATTTTTTCTAAATCAAAATTTGTGATTACACGAGGAGGAACGTACATTCCAAGGCCTTTAATCTCTGCTTTCATGCAACCTTCCCGTTTAAAAGTACTTCAGGTAGTAATTTCTGGATATTTTCTTTCAGTTTATCATTAAAATGGTTCTTTTCAAATTCAGAAGCGACCTTTAATGCATTTTTTATAGCCTTAGCATCGGCTCTTCCATGGGTTATTATACATGTTCCTTTTGTTCCTAAAAGAGGTGCACCCCCATATTCTGCAAAATCAGCTTTCTTTTTGAACCTCTTTAAAGCAGGAAGCATAAGAAGAGCACCAACTTTTGTTATAAAACTCTTCTTAACTTCTTCTTTAATCATCTCTACAATGATTGTTCCAAGACTTTCACTTGTTTTTAAAACAACATTTCCAACAAAACCATCACACACAATAACATCAAAGTCCCCTGTAAATATATCTCTACCTTCCGCATTTCCAATAAAATTCAGTTCAGTCATTTTTAAAAGTGGATATGTATCTTTAACAAGTTCATTACCTTTTCCTTCTTCTTCCCCTATACTTAAAATTCCTATTTTAGGGCTGTCTGAAGCTTTTAAAATCTCTTTAAAGTAGGTATGTCCCATTACAGCAAAATAAACTAAATGTCTCGGCCTACAATCAACGTTGGCACCAACATCTATAAGAACCGTAGGTTTTCCTTTCTTTGTTGGAAAAGCTACAGCTATACCGGGTCTCTCTATCCCTTCAGCTGCACCAACAACAAATTTTGATACAGCCATAGCTGCACCGGTATTTCCGGCAGAGACAAAAGCCTGAGCTTTCCCTTCCCTTACCAGTTTAGCTGCTATATACATTGAGGACTTTCTTTTTTTTCTAACAGCTATAGAAGGAGGTTCATCCATACCTATAACTTCTGGAGCATGTACAATCTCTATAGGTAGACCTTCCCCACCTTCTTTTTTTAGTTCTTCTTTGAGGATATTTTCATCCCCTACAAGATAAACACCAGTACCATACTCTTTAACAAATTGAACAGCTCCTTTGACATTGCTTGAGGGGGCGTTATCTCCCCCCATAGCATCTAAAGCTATGTACAATTAAACTACCTCTATAACCTCTTTGTCTTTGTAATATCCGCAGTGAGGGCATACCCTGTGAGGTGCTTTTGGTTGACCACATTCAGGACATAGAGACAAGCCAGGAATATTTAATTTTCTGTACCACTGAGCTTTTCTCATAGCTGTTTTTGCTTTTGATTTTTTTCTCTTAGGTGCTGCCATCTATTAATTACCTCCTTATTTCTTACACGTGGTTTAACAAAGTAGCTATTTTAACAAATTTGAAATCTTTTTTCTATTCTTTTCTGTTATTTTTTAAAAAGGGTGTTTATAAAAAATTATACTCTTATAACAAAATTTTTTTAATTTTATTCAATTAAAACTGTTTAATTCAGGTATTCTAAACTTTTTTGATACTTGCTTATTCTAAAAAATCACAAAAATTTCCCATGTTTTGCGTTTAAAATTGCAAAATTTTTAATATTATTGTTTAATTTTTGATAAATATTCTGCTTATCAGGTAAAAAATGAAAAAAAGTTATAAAAGTATAAGAAATATAGAATCAAAATTTGATGAAAAAGATATCTTTTTCTCAACTACAGACCTGAAGGGAATCATCCTGTCTGGAAACTCTGTTTTTTATAATGTCGCCAAATACTCACCTGAGGAACTAATAGGTTCTCCTCATAATATAGTAAGGCATCCAGATATGCCTAAAGTTGTTTTTAAGCTCCTGTGGGAATATATACAGAATAAAAAAAAGATAGGTGCGTATGTTAAAAATCTTGCTAAAGATGGTTCATTTTACTGGGTTTTTGCCCTTGTTTTACCGATTGTTGACAGAGATTCAGGAAAAATAAAAAAATACCTGTCAATGAGAATAAAGCCTACTACACGTTTGAAGGGAACTGTAGAAATGCTGTACAAAGACATCCTTGAGATTGAAAAAAATAAGGGTGTTGAAGCAGCAGAATCATATCTGATTTATAGTTTGAACAAGCTTGGTTTTGAAAGTTATGACGACTTTATGTATTATGCTTTGAAAGAAGAGGTGTTATCTAAAAAGGATGTATTTAAAAGTGAAAAAATTTATCTCCTTCCAAAAACACACTTTGAAAAAAAGATTTACTCCCTTCTAAAAAGTGCAAGGGTTATAAATAACATATACGATGGAATATTTTTCAGGATTAACAAATTTGAGGATTTTGGGAGCATTCTTCAGGAAAAATCAGAGGTTATTTTTAACCTTACAGATAAAATAAGATTGATATCTTTAAACTCCTCTGTTGAGTCTTTTAAATTAGGGAGTAAAGGCGCTTCTTTTTCTGTTTTAGCATCTGAAATGAGGAGAAATTCTGAATTTGGAAGCAAGGTTATAGAGGATATGAGACACACAATAGGAGAAATATCTAACATTTTAGATGAACTTATACATTCCATAACAATTTCAAAGTTAGAAATCCTGACTGTTAATCAGTTTTTAGAAGAAACGATTTCAAAAGGAAAAGATACATATACCCTCCAGAATATGAAAGACCTTTTGTTTTTGTTAAATAATGCTGTTGAAAAGGATGTAGAGCTTGCCTTAAAAATGAGGGAGCTTCTTTTAAAAATATCGGAAGATATAAAAAAATTAAAATCTCTTATAAAAAGTCTTGAGTTTCTATATATCAATGGAATGATAGAATCTTCTTATCAAAAAGAAACAGGTTTTTCTATTATTTTTACAGAAGTGAATAAGCTGGTAGATACAGCAAAAAATGTTGTATTTAGCGTTTATGAGCCTCTTATGGAAGTTATTGAAGAGAATAAAAAAAGTATTGCTGGAATAAGAAAGATATCTGTTTATATTCAGAATATGAACAGAACCTTTGGGGAAATTTATATAGAAAATACTTGATTTTGATTGTTTATCCTATATTATGTTTTTGTTTTTTAAACTAAAAACGGGGTGTTTTAGGTGTCTAAACAGGACAAAAATCTCACGCCTATGCTTGCCCAGTACCACAGAATTAAAGATGAGCATCCAGATGCCCTTGTTCTCTACAGGCTCGGCGATTTTTATGAGATGTTTTATGAAGATGCGTTTATAGGTGCAAGAGAACTAAATATTGTTTTGACAAAGAAAAAAGTCGGTAAAAATAAAACTATTCCTATGTGTGGAATCCCTTTCCATTCTTTGGATGGATATATATCAAGGCTCGTTTCAAAGGGACATAAAGTAGCTATATGCGAACAGCTTGAAGATGCATCACAGGCAAAGGGTATTGTTAAAAGGGAAGTTATAAGAGTTATTACCCCTGGAACATTCTTCGAAAATGAGAAAATGAAATCTGCTCTTTCAGGTATATATCCTGTAGGAAACAGGTTTGCCGTTTCATATTTAGACCTTTCAACTGGTGAGTTTTTCGGAACTATCTTTGATAAAGATGATTTGATTTCATTTTTAGGAAAGTTTCAACCTAAAGAAATTGTAATTCCTCAGAATACAGATATACCAGATATTGAGGATTACTTTAAAAGTATGTTTGTGTCTAAATTACCTGAAGATTATTTTAATCAGGAGTCTGTAAAGGAACTTCTTCAATTTTTTAACACATCCCACTATTCTTCATTTGGTTTTGAGGAAAAGGAAAAAACTGCTTTAAACGCTCTTGCAGCGGTCTTGAGATATGCCAAAACCACACAAAAAAGCTTTCTTCCTTTTATTTCTACTCCAAAACCTTACAGAGAGGACAAATACGTCAGGCTTGATTATTCATCGCAGAGACACCTTGAAATAATCCATCCAAATGAAGGAAATGTTTCCCTTTTTAGCGTGATAAACAGAACATTAACAGGTATGGGAAAAAGGAGATTAAAGTTTTTCCTTCTTCATCCATTAAAAAATAAAAGTATGATAGAAGAAAGGGTTGAAGCAGTAGAAGAACTTTTTAAAAATAATCAACTAAGGGAAAAGATTAGGAATATTCTTAAAGATGTTTTTGATGTTGAAAGGTTAATATCAAAAATATCTTCAAATACCCTTACACCAAGGGATATGGTTGCCTTAAGGGAGTCTTTAAAGAAGATACAACAGTTAAAAGAATTAGAGAAAGAAGTAAATTCAAAATTTTTAAAAGAAATTTTTACAAAGATAGAAGATTATTCATGGCTTGTTGAAAAGTTAGACAGGTATCTTGAGGATAACCCACCAATTCATTTAAAAGAAGGTGGACTTATAAAAAAAGGTGTAAATAGTGATTTAGATGAGCTTAAAGAGATAAAAGAAAAAGGTAATAAATGGATTTCTGAATATCAGGAAAAACAGAGGATTGAAACCGGCATACAGAGCTTAAAAGTAGGATTCAACAAGGTTATGGGATTTTATATAGAGATAACAAAACCAAATCTAAAATTTGTCCCTGAACATTACAGGAGAAGGCAAACCCTCTCAAATGCAGAAAGGTTTATAACAGATGAGCTTCAAAAATTTGAAGAAAAAATTCTATCCGCTGACGAAAAGATAAAAGCGCTTGAATATGAGATTTTTATGAAGATTAGAGAGGAAGTTTCTCTTTTATCAGGAAGAATAGGCAAAACAGCTTATCAGGTAGGTATTCTCGATGCTATACAGTCTCTTGCCCAGATAGCTGTTGAAAAGGGATGGATTAAACCTGAAATAACAGATGAATTTGATATTCTTATAGAAGAAGGGATACACCCTGTAATAAAAGAGTTCAACGAAGACTTTGTTCCCAACAGCTTAAAGATGGGAGAAGATAGCTTCTTCCATCTTATAACAGGACCAAATATGGCTGGAAAAAGTACATTTATCAGACAATCAGCAATACTCATACTCCTTGCCCATGTGGGTTCATTTATACCTGCAAGGAGGGGAAAAATAGCCGTTGTTGATGCTATTTTCACAAGGATAGGTTCTGGAGATGCCCTTGCAAAAGGTCTTTCAACATTTATGGTTGAAATGCTTGAAATGGCAAATATAGTCAACAATGCAACAAAGAGAAGTTTTATAGTTCTTGATGAAGTTGGAAGGGGAACAAGTACTTATGATGGTCTTTCTATAGCATGGGCTATTTCAGAATACATATCAAAAGAAATTGGTGCAAAAACACTTTTTGCAACCCATTACCACGAGCTCACAGGACTTGAAAGGGAAATTAAAGGGGTAAAAAATTTTCATATGCATGTGAATGAAGAAGGAGAAGATATAAAGTTTACATACAGGGTAATGGAAGGGTTCACAAATAAAAGTTATGGTATCCACGTTGCAAAATTGGCTGGGATAAATGAAAAGATTATAAAAAGAGCTTATGAAATACTTTACTATTTTGAAGAAGGAAAAGAAAAAATTGAAAATGATTTTATAATAAAACAGGAAAAGGGAACTTCTATAAAGGAACAAAAGAGCATAAAAGAAGATATAGAAGCCTTACCTCTTTTTAAAGAACTTAAAGTAATTGAAGAAAATGACAGGTACAGGGATATTGTTGAGGAGATTAAAAAGCTTGATATTGGAACGATAACACCCCTTGAAGCACTGCTTATACTAAATGATTTAAAGAAAAAGATAAATGAATTATAATTATTGCCTTTGAATATCGCTTATAGGAGTTTTATGGGAAATTCAGAAGCAAAAAAGAGACTGATATCAAACTTTTTTTCTCTTTCTGTCCTTCAGGGTGCTAACTACATACTCCCATTAATAACCCTTCCTTATTTAGTCAGGGTTTTAGGTCCTGAGAAATTTGGTCTTATAATGTTTGCTCAGGCTTTTATCCAGTACTTTATTATCCTTACAGATTACGGTTTTAACCTGTCTGCAACAAGAGAAATATCTGTAAACAGGGAAAATAAAGAGAAAGTTTCTGAGATTTTTAGTTCAGTTATGATTATAAAGTTACTTTTTTTACTCGTGTCTTTCATTATCCTGACAGCGGTTGTTTTTTCCTTTGAAAAATTTAGAAAAGACTGGATTGTGTACTACCTTACATTTGGAATAGTTATAGGTCAGGGTTTTTTGCCTGTATGGTTTTTTCAGGGTATGGAATCCATGAAATACATAACTTTTTTTAACCTATCTGCGAGGTTTATATACGCTTTATCAATTTTCATTTTCATTAAAGAACAACAGGAATACTGGAAAGTACCTCTGTTTAACTCTTTAGGTTTTATATTTGCCTGTGCTCTCTCTATTTATATAATTTTTAAGAAATTTAAGGTAAATTTTTTTCTTCCTGATAAAGAAAGAATCTTTTTTTATCTCAAGGAAAGCTTACAGTTCTTTTTATCAAGGGTTTCAGTCTCTCTTTATACCTTTAACAATAGTTTTATTTTAGGATTGTTTACAAATAATACCGTCGTAGGATACTATTCAATGGCAGAAAAACTTTACATAGCTTCACAACAGATATATCAGCCTCTTGTTAATGCACTGTACCCGTATGTCTCCCATAAAAGGGACAAAAAAACCTTCAAAAAAATATTCTTATTAGCTTTGACCTTAAATACAGCTGCAATGATATCTGTTTTTTTCTTTTCAGAGGATATTATAAATATTGTTTACGGAAAAACCTTTTACGATACTGTAAATCTGTTAAAAATTTTCTCCATAATAAATATTTTTGTTGTTCCATCTATACTTTTAGGCTATCCCTACCTTGCTGCCCTTGGATATCCCAAATACGCAAATTTAAGTGTTATCTTTAGCTCTATTTTTCATTTAAGCTTGTTGATTCTTCTAATAATTTTAAGAATGATAAATGTATACACTGTAGTATTAGCTACTCTTTTAACTGAACTTTCAGTTTTAATTATAA
The DNA here is from genome assembly GCA_964439255.1 of uncultured Aquificales bacterium. GTDB lineage: Bacteria > Aquificota > Aquificia > Aquificales > Hydrogenothermaceae > JAADDV01. The sequence goes on along the minus strand of CAYTOE010000014.1, from coordinate 3,088 downwards.
GAGTTTATGCTGTTATTAAAAAGGATTTATGGAGGGAAAAATGAAAGCTGTTATTCTTGCTGCAGGTGTAGGAAGTAGATTAGGAGAGTTAACCGCAGATAAGCCCAAATGTATGTTGAATATAAATGGAAAATCTTTGATACATTATCAGATAGAAACTCTTAAGAAACACAACATAAATGAGATATATATTATAGGTGGATATAAATTTGATGTACTGAAAAACCATATAAAGAACACTGATGTAGCTCTAATTTATAATCCAAAATACAGAGAGTGGAATAATATATACTCATTTTATCTTATAAAGGATATTCCCCATTTAACAGAGTTTATTTTATTAAATGCAGATACATATTTCCATGAAAATATTCTCAAGCAGATGTTAAAGTTTGAAGAAAGAAATGCTGTTATGTTAGATGCCTTTAAGAAACTCGGTGATGAAGAGATGAAGGTTATTGTTAAAGATAAAAAGGTAAAAAAGTTTGGCAAAGATATCCCTGTATATGCAGCAAAAGGGGAATATATTGGAATGGCTAAATTCAACAGGAATGATTTAGAGGTGCTGTTCAAAACGATTGAAAAACTTTTAATAAAAGGAAAAACAGACATCTGGTATGAAATAGCTTTTAACTATGTTTTAGATGAGCTCGATATTGGTTATACTGAAACAGAGGGTTTTCCATGGATAGAGATTGACAATAATGAAGATTACAGAAAAGCTTTGAGTTTGAGTATCTAAAAGAGTGGAGCAATGGTTTATAGAAATGTTAACTTTCCAGTTTTTTCAATAATAGACAGAAATATTTTTGATAATTTGATAGAGATAATAAAAGAAAACAATTTCTTTTTTAAAGATGTCTCTATTGTGTGTGGATCTTTTGGTTACAAATTAATTGAAAAGTACAGACTAAAGAAACAGTTTCAGAAAACATATATATATACATTAAGGAAAGAAACAGAGCTCAGCAAACTGAAAAGCGATGTTATTTCAAATAAATCAGAGGTGATTATATCTATTGGTGGAGGAAATGTTAACGACGTAGCAAAATATTTATCAATGGAAACCTCTTTGCCTCTAATTTCAATACCAACAATACTTTCAAATGATGGAATAGCTTCGCCTATAAGTATACTCAGATTAAATGGAAAATATAAGAGTGTCGGTACTACACCACCAATAGGTATAATAGCAGACATTGACATTATAAAAGAGGCAGATTCTTCTTACATACTGAGTGGTCTTGGAGATTTAATGTCAAATATCTCTGCTACTCTGGATTGGATGTTATCGGTTAGAGAAAATGGTGAAAAAATCGATCTGTACGCTTTCAATATAGCTAAAGATAGTGCTTTGAGTATGCTTTATTACTACAAGACAGGAAAATACACAGATTTAAAAGGAGATAACCTTATTCAGGACTTATTCAACGGACTTATAATGAGCGCTATTTCCATGATAATCTCAAAATCTTCAAGGCCTGCAAGCGGAGCAGAACACAACATTAGCCATTCTTTGGACAGGTTGAATTCAAAGGAAAAACATGGAATTCAGGTTGGATATTCAACATTATTCACCCTTTTTTTACATGGAGAACATAAAATTCTGGAAGATTTACTGAATTTCTACAAATTTGCTGGTTTTCCTTTAGACTTTGATAAATTAAAATTTTCAAAGGATATGTTTATAAGAGCTGTAAATTTTGCTCCCCACTTGAGGAGCAGGTATACTGTTTTAAATAAATTCTACAGTTCTATCGATGAAAATTTAGAAAAATTTTTTCAATTTTTAGGAAAAGTTAAATGAAAAAAGTTATAGAAAAGATAAAGACTGTCATATATGGTCTTCTTGGGAGATTTGTTGTTACACCTGTTGTGATTTTTTTATCACCTTTTTTCAAAAAAGATTTAATTGTGTTCATAGGTAGAGATGATGGAAAATTTTTGGATAATATCAAGTACCTGTACATCTACTTTCTTAACAACAAAGAAAAACTAAATGGAAAAAAGTTTCTTTTTTTGACAGAAAATAGAGAGGTTTTTAACACATTATATAAAAAGAATATGCCTGTTGTGTTTTTTCCATCCATCAGGGGAACTTTAACACTTTTAAGAACTCAGCTGTTGTTTGTAGACAATGCTATGTGGATATTTAAGTTCAAAGTTTTTCTGTTGAAGTATGCAAAAAAAATTCAGCTATGGCATGGAATAGGAATGAAAAGTATTGAATTTGCAGATGAGAAGCAGGTGAAAGGGCTAAAGAAGAAAATTTACAATTTTTTGATAAATAGATTTCCTTCTTATGACGTTGTTATATCAACTTCAAAATTCTTTACTGATAACTTTTTTTCGAAATCTTTCATATACAAAGAAATCTGGGAAACTGGTTATCCAAGAAATGATGTTCTCTTTAGTGAAATTTCTGACTTTGAACTTTTATTTACAGATGTTGACACTTTAAAATATGCAGTAGAACAAAAAAGAAAAAATAAAAAAATTATTCTTTATGCTCCAACCTATAGGGATACTGGTGGAGATCCAGTAAAAGACAAAGCCATTGATTTGAAAAAATTAAACGAATTTTTAAGAAAAAACAACTTAATTATGATTTTAAAGTTCCATCCAGATCCGCATTTCAATTATGAAATGCATAACTATGATAGTATTCTTTTTTATGATAACAGTAAAGATGTATATCCTCTTTTAAAAGAGGTAGATTGTCTTATAACCGATTATTCATCTATCTATATGGATTTTCTTTTAATAAATAAACCTGTGATATTTTTTCCCTATGACTATGAAAAGTATACAAGCATGGATAGAAAATTCCTTATAGATTATGAATGTATAACTCCAGGTCCAAAGGTTCACTCTCAGGAATCTCTCGAGTACTGGATAAAAAAATTTTTAGTAAAGAACGAAGATGAATTTTTAGAAGAAAGAAAAAAAATATTAAATCTATCTTTTAGATATAAGGATGGAAAATCTTCTGAAAGAATATTTGAAAAGATTATAAACAGATTGAGGTAGGATATGTTTGAGTACGTTGTAGTTGGAGCTGGTTTTGCTGGAAGTGTAATAGCTGAGA
>CAYTOE010000013.1:0-19312 GCA_964439255.1 uncultured Aquificales bacterium | reverse complement strand
TATAACAGGTGTAAAACGGCGTGTTCTATACCACCAATATAAAGGTCAACAGGCATCCAGTAATCGGCTTTTTCTTTGTTGAATGGTTCTCTGTCGTTGTGAGGGTCACAGTACCTGAGAAAATACCAGGAACTGTCTATAAATGTGTCCATTGTATCTGTTTCTCTTCTTGCAGGCTTTCCACATTTTGGACAGGTTGTATTCACAAACTCTTCCACCTTTTCAAGGGGATTTCCCATTCCTGTAAATTCAACATTTTCAGGAAGTAAAACAGGAAGGTCTTCTTCAGGTACAGGAACAGTTCCACAATCATCACAGTATATTATTGGTATCGGTGTTCCCCAGTATCTCTGTCTTGATATATTCCAGTCTCTAAGTCTGAAGTTTATAGTTTTTTCTCCTATCCCCTTCTTCTCTATTTCTTCTGTTATCTTTTCTTTAGCTTCTGAAGAAGGTAATCCATTAAATCCATCAGAGTTTATAAGAACTCCTTCCTCTGTGAAAGCTTCCTTTTCATAATCCCAGTCTTTATCAACAGGTTTAATAACAGGTTTTATAGGAATTCCATATTTTTTTGCAAACTCATGGTCTCTCTCATCATGGGCAGGAACAGCCATAATGGCTCCTGTTCCATATCCCCATAAGATATAGTTAGCTATCCAGATAGGAACTTTCTCTCCTGTCATTGGGTTTATAGCGTATCTGCCTGTAAATACCCCTTCCTTCTCTTCAACTATGTTTCTCTCTCTTGTTGACATGGTCAGATATTTCTGGACAAAATCTTCCACTTCCTCTTCCTGCTCTGTTCCCTTTGCAAGTTCAATTGCAAGGGGATGTTCAGGGGCTAAAGCCATAAATGTAACTCCAAAAATGGTATCTGGTCTTGTTGTAAATACCTCTATTGTTGTTGTTGAGTTTTCTACTGGAAATCTTATTGTTGCTCCAACAGATTTTCCTATCCAGTTTTTCTGCATAGTAAGGACAGCTTCAGGCCATTTGCCTTTTAACTCTTCAAGGTCATCAAGGAGAACTTCTGCATAGTCTGTTATCCTTAAAAACCACGAAGGTATCTCCTTCTGAACGACAGGAGTATCACATCTCCAGCATCTTCCCTCTATAACCTGTTCATTAGCAAGAACAGTCATATCATGGGGACACCAGTTAACTATAGCAGATTTCCTGTAAGCTATTCCTTTTTCATACATCTTTAAGAAAATCCACTGGTTCCATCTGTAGTATTCAGGTGAGCAGGTTGTAACCTCTCTATTCCAGTCATAAGAAAATCCAAGTCTTTTTAGCTCTTTTCTCATATAATCAATATTTTCATAAGTCCATTTTGCAGGATGAACACCACTTTTTATGGCTGCATTTTCTGCAGGCATTCCAAAAGCATCCCATCCCATAGGATGAAGGGTGTTTTTCCCTTTCATTCTGAGGTATCTATTAACAACATCACCAATAGCGTAGTTTCTTACATGCCCCATATGTATTCTTCCTGAAGGATAAGGAAACATCTCAAGCACATAAAACTTTTCTTCATCCTTTTCCTCAGTTTTGAATAAACCTTTTTCTTCCCATTCTTTAAGGAGCCTTTCTTCTATCTCTTTAAAGTCATACTCCTTCATCAATTAAAAAGCCTCCCTTTTTAATTTTTGAAATTATAGCATTTTGAAAATCAGTAAACATTCTCACATTTGAATTTTTCTGTTTCAGGCTGAACGGTAATATGGTTTATTCCCATATTTTTTAGAATATTTTTTATCCTTTCAAGGATTTCATCAAACTCATCAACAGATAAAGAACTATCAAGAACTACATGTCCAGTAAAATAAACATCCTTTGATGAAAGAGCCCACGCATGGATATCATGGATATCCTTTACATGTTCAATAGAAAGGATTTCTTTTTTAATACTTGTTATATCTATTTCCTTTGGTACAGCTTCCATAAGTATAGAGTAGCTTTTTTTCAGAATAGGGATTGTTTCCTTAAGTATGTAAATACTGAACAAGATAGATATAACAGGGTCTATCCAGTAGATACTGTATAAGTATATAAGAATTCCACCGATTACAACCCCAAGAGACATACCTGCATCACTTAAAAGATGGAGATAAGCTGCTCTGATGTTCAGGTCTTCATGGTGATGGTCATGGCCATGGTGGTGAAAACCTAAAATATATGCTGAAAAACTGTTTATAAGAAAAGCTATAAATCCAACAGCAATAACATAGATACTGTTAATTTGCTCAGGGTAAAAAAGCCTCTGGATACTGTTTATTATTATTAGTACAACAGCACCTATTAAAACTGCAGAATTTATAAATCCTGCCATAACTTCAGAACGTAAATAACCGTAAGTCATCTGATTTGTGGGTTTTTTTAACATATAAACGATTGCTATAAAGGCTATTAAAAGGGAAACAACATCCTGAAAATTATGAATAGCATCTGTTATAAGAGCTATTGATTTTGAGAAAATTCCAAATATTATCTGGGAAATAACAATAAACATATTCAGTACTATAGCTAATAATAACTTCTTTTTATTTTCCATTAAAATCCCCTGATATTGAATAACAGTAAGAAAATATTATTATAATGTGGCATAAAAAATGATTTTTTAAAGGTGAAATGGAAAAAGAAATACTTATCTTTACAGTAGATAATGAATTTTCAGGAAAAAGATTAGACCTATTTTTGTCAAATGTGTACCCTGAATTTTCCCGTTCATACTACCAGAAGATTATAAAAGAAGGTTTTGTTTTCTCAGGTGAAAAAAACTTAAAAAAGCCTTCTTTTAAGGTAAAAGAAGGAATGGAAATAAAACTTGAAATACCACCACCTGAAGAGATTAAAATAGAACCTGAAAATATTCCTATAGACATACACTATGAAGACAAAGATATAGCTGTTGTTTATAAACCACCTGACATGGTTGTGCATCCTTCACCTGGACATACATCAGGTACGCTCGTAAACGCCCTTCTTTTTCATTTTAAAAATGTTTCCCAGTTTCAAGGAAGAGAAAGAGCTGGTATAGTTCATAGACTTGATAAGGACACAGCAGGATTAATGGTAATAGCAAAAACAGAGTTTGCCCACAAAGAACTACAAAAACAGTTTCAGGAAAGAACAGTTGATAAAAGATACAAGGCTATTGTTGTAGGTATTGTAAAAAAAGACCATGGTTTTATAGATTTTCCTATAGGTCGTTCAATATACAACAGACAGAAAATGGGAATAAAAGCCACAAATCTTAGAGATGCTTTAACAGAATACTGGACTGAGAAAAGATGGGAAAAACACAATCTATCTCTCGTTGATATAAAACTTCATACAGGAAGAACCCATCAGATAAGGGTTCATTTTTCAGCTATTGGACATCCTTTACTAAATGATAAAGTTTATGGATTCAAAAAATCTTCATTAAAAACAGATACAGCAAAAAAGTTGTCAGAAAAGTTACATTTTCATGCTCTTATTGCTTATAAACTCTCTTTCTTACATCCAAGAACAGGTAAAAAAATAGATATCCAGCTAAAAGAACTTCCTGAACCTGTACCTGAAATAATAGAAAATCTGAATAATGATTAATCTTCCATTATTTTTACAATCACTTTTCTTGTTCTGGGACCATCAAACTCAGCAAAAAATATTCCTTGCCATGTTCCTAACATAAGCCTACCATCTTTAATAGGTACAAATGTATTTGTTCCAACTAAAACAGATTTTATATGTGCAGCTGCATTTCCCTCTATATGTCTGTATCCACCTTGCCATGGAACTAACTTTTCAAGAGTCTGTTCTATATCCCATTTAACATCAGGGTCTGCATTTTCATTTATAAAAATACCTGCTGTTGTATGGGGAACGTAGAGATAACAGATTCCATTTTTTATCCCACTTTCATCAACAACTTCCTGAACTTCATCTGTTATATCTTCAAAATGTGTTCTCTTCTGGGTTACAACCTCAATATACTTAATCATTTTTTCCTCCATTTTATTTTTCATACACAGAATAAAATTTTATAATGGATAATGAAAGCTTCAAAGAGGAGGGTTTCTTTTGAAAAAGATAGATGTAGGTATTGTTGGATATGGGGTTGTAGGAAATGGTGTAGCAAAGATTTTGGAAGAAAAAAAAGAGCTTTTAAGGAAGAAATCTGGAGTTGAGATAAATCTAAAAAAAGTATTCACAAGAACATGGAACAAAGAATTTCCATTTCCTTTAAAAGAAGAGCAAAAAGCAGAATCACTTGATGAAATATTAGAAGATAATGATATAGATATAGTTGTAGAGCTAACAGGTGGTATAGACTTTCCTTACAGTCTAATGGAAAAAGCTATAGATAAAGGAAAACATATTGTAACAGCAAACAAAGCTCTCCTTGCAGAGAAAGGAAAAGATATTTTTTCCCTCGCAGAGGAAAAGGGAATAAGGATAGGATACGAAGCTGCTGTTGCAGGTGGTATTCCTATAATCAGAGCATTAAGGGAAGGTCTGGTTGCAAATGATATAAAAAAAGTGTACGGAATACTTAATGGGACAACTAACTACATCCTCACAAAGATGTATAAAGATGGTCTTGATTTCAATACAGTTTTAAAGGAAGCTCAGGAGCTTGGCTATGCAGAAGCAGACCCAACCCTTGATATAAACGGTACAGATGCAGCTCACAAAATAGCAATCCTTTCTTCCCTTTCTTTTGGAGGTTTTATAGATTTTTCGCAGATTTACATAGAAGGAATAGAAAATATAGACAGTCTTGATATAGACCTTGGAAAAGAGCTTGGATACACATTAAAGCTTCTCGCAATAGCAAAGGGGCATAATGGAGAGGTTGAGGTCAGGGTTCACCCAACCTTTTTACCTTCTGAAAATCCCCTTGCAAAGGTAGATGGTGTTTTTAACGCTGTTATGGTTGAAGGTGATTCTGTTGGAGAAAGTATGTTCTACGGAAAAGGTGCTGGAAGTTTACCAACAGCAAGCTCTGTTGTTAGCGATATAGTTGATATAGCAAAAAGTATAGCTCTTGGGGTGGGAAGAGAGATAGAAATAACTTCAATGAACTGGGAGCACAAAGACCTTACCCTAACAAAGGTTAAAGATTTTTATACAAGGTACTACGTTAGATTTACAGTTCCTGATGTAACAGGTGTTTTAGCAAAAATAGCTGCTGTTTTTGCTAAATTCAACATAAGTATTGCAGCTGTTATTCAAAAAGAGAAAGTTTTGAGTTTCGCAAAGGAGAAAAAAGAAAAAATAGTTCCCCTTGTAATTCTTACACACACAGCATCTGAAAATAATATACAGCAAGCTATAAAGGAGATTGAAAACCAAAAAATAACAGTTGAAAAAACGGTAATTATAAGGGTAGAAGACGAAGAAGTTTAGAAAAAAAGGTATTTCTATAAGTGTATGATATATAATAACATTTTAAGAAACCGTTTCAGGTAAAAAAATGAACAGCTTAAGCAGATTTGAACATTTAAAAAAAGAGATAGGCCTTTTTTTAGCACCAGTTGTTGCTGCTGTTATATACATAATCCCAATGGATTTAAACACAGATGCCCATATTGTTTTCTCAATAATGGGTTTTTGTCTTGTTTTCTGGCTCACAGAGGTAATTCCCCTCTCAATGACAGCCTTTTTAGGCGTAACAGCTGCTGTTGTCTCAGGTATAGTAAATGTAAAACAGGCTTTCCTTAGCTTAGGACATCCTGTAATACTCCTTTTTTTAGGTAGTTTTCTTATAGCACAGGCTATGACAAAACATGGGTTAGATAAAAGATTTGCCCTGAATCTTCTTTCTAAAGATTTTTTTATAAAAAGTCCTATAAGACTTATAATAGGCTTTTCTTTAATATCTTTCCTGCTTTCAATGTGGGTAAGCAATACAGCAACAACAGCAATGCTACTTCCTCTTGTTCTTGGAATTATAAATATGTTTAAACAAAAACATATAAAAGATATAAACTCATTTGCAGTTTTTGCTCTTTTATCCGTTGCATACGCAGCTTCAATAGGTGGTGCATCAACACTTATAGGAACACCTACAAACCTTATAGGAGCAGGATTTTTAAAGGATGAAGGTTATGATGTTGATTTTCTTAGATGGTTTTTACTCGCTTTTCCAATAACATTTTTAAGTTATATAGGGATGATTATTTATATGAAGTTTCATATAAAGGATTTTAAATTTGACGTAGATAAAATAAAACATCTTTTAAAGGAAGAAAAAAAACACCTGCCTAAGGTTTCAAGAGGTGAAAAAAACACTGTTTTTGTGTTTTCCCTTGCAGCTTTTTTGTGGATTCTTCCTGGGATGGCAAATATCCTTGGAAATCAGCACCTTTATAAATTTTTAAAATCCCATATACCAGAGGCTATAGTAGCTGTTATAGCAGCTATTCTTTTATTTTTACTTCCAGCTAACAAAAAAGAAGGAACTTTAACAGCTTCAGACCTTAAAGAGCTTGACTGGGACACAATACTTCTTTTTGGTGGTGGTATAGCCCTTGGAAAACTCATAATAAAAACAGGACTTGCAGATTATATAGGAAGAAAAGTGTCCGGTTTGGTATCTCCAGAAATGGTAATCCTTTTTATATTCATATTGATTGTAGCTATGATATTCCTTACAGAGATTAGCTCAAATACTGCAACAGTGATAACCTTTGCACCAATATTGATAGGTGTCCTCAAAGAACTACATGTAGATTTATTTTTTCCTATATTTGGTGTTATAATAGCAGCCAGCTTTGCATTTATGCTTCCTATCGCAACGCCACCAAACGCAATTATTTATGGCAGTAAACTGATTCCTTTACAAAAAATGGTAAAAGTTGGTTTTTTTATGAATATAATCGGTTCGGTTATAATAACTATCTTCATACTAATCTATATGAGGTGAGGTGAGTATATGGAAACAAAATGGGAATTTTCTGCTGGTGGAGTTGTTTACAGAAAAAATGAAGAAGGAAAACTTGAGATTTTACTTATCAGGGTTAAAACAAGATGGAGCTTTCCAAAAGGAAATATTGAAAAAGGGGAACCTAAAGACCAGGCAGCACTTAGAGAAGTAAAAGAAGAAACAGGTGTTGATGCGGAGATTGTTGAGTACCTTGGAGAGGTTGATTACTGGTACAGCATGGGTCTCACAAGAATTCACAAATTTGTTTATTACTACCTTATGAAATATGCCGGTGGTGATATAGTCCCACAAAAAGAGGAAATAGACGAAGCTAAATTTATTCCTTTTGAAGAGGTAGAAAAAACACTCTCATACCCTACAGATAAAGAGGTTTTCCAGAGGGCTCAAAAGGTCTTAAAGAAGATAGGTGAAATTTAATGACAGAAAGGCTTTTAAAATTAGCCTTACTATACATACAAAATCTAAACAGAGAAAAAGTACTTAAAAGGGGGGAAGCGATAGCTTCCCTTTTAAAAATTTTAAAATACAGAAAAGATGTTGTTTTTAAAAACCTTGAAATCGCTTTTCCAGATAAAGATACAAACTGGAAAGAAAAGATATACAGTGAAACAATATCAAATATGGGAAGAAATTTAGCTGAATTTTTTAAAATCCCCCAGTATTACAAAACAGGAGAAATAAAAGATATCTTTTTCATAAAGGAAGGTAAAGAAATCCTTGATAAATACAGGGGAAAGGGTGCTATTCTTGTTACAGCACATCTTGGAAACTGGGAAATAGCTGGAAGTGGTCTTGTTTCCAACGGCTACAGAATAACAGCTCTTGCCTACAGACAGAAAAACGAAAATGTAAACAGGTTTATTGAAGAGATAAGAACAGGTAGTGGTGTTGATATTATATACCACGATCAGAGCTTAAAAAAATTTTTAAAAGTACTAAATGAAGGAAATTTTATAGCTTTCTTAGTTGACCAGAATGCTTTAAGACACAGAGGTGTTTTTGTTGATTTTTTTGGATTAAAGGCTTCGACAGTTTCATTTCCAGCAAAACTTGCAATTAAATACAAAAAGCCTGTAATTTTTGCTTTTTGTGTTTTTGATAGAAAAACAAAGATTTACAACACTTTTATAAAAGAAATCGTCTATTCAGGAAATAGTGTGGAAAGCCTGGTACAGCTTTACACAAAAAGTATAGAAGAAGCGATAAAAAAGTACCCAGGACAGTACCTCTGGACACATAAAAGATGGAAAACAAGACCTGAAGGTGAAAAAGAGTTTTATTAATATCCTTGCTAATGTTTCCTTTTTCTATAGAATATTATGTTAATTACCTGTAAAGGAGAAAAAAATGATAGGTCTTGATATAGAAAAAACCCTTTCATTAGCTTCAGATAAAAAAATATTTCCTATAATAGACAAAGTCTTAGAAGATAAAAGGTTGTCTTTTGAAGATGGTTTAAAGCTTTTTGAAACTGAAGACCTGCTTACCTTAGGTGTTCTTGCAAACTACCAGACAGAAAAGAAAAATGGAAAATACGCTTATTTCGTTATAAATAGACAGATAAACCCAACAAATATATGTGCCCTGGACTGTAAATTCTGCGCATTTTCAACTATGGAGAAAACTGACCCTAAAGCTTATGAGATGACCTATGACCAGATTATTGAAAAAGCTAAATATGCTGTAGAGCAAGGTGCTTCCGAAGTCCATATAGTTGGTGGTCTTCATCCAGATTGGGATTTTGATGTTTACTTAAACATAATTTCCCTTATAAGAAAAAACTTTCCTGATTTACATATAAAAGCCTTTACAGCTGTAGAGATAGATTATTTCTCAAAACTATCCAAACTCTCTTACAGAGATGTACTTATTAAACTGAAAGAGGCAGGTTTGAATAGCCTTCCTGGTGGAGGAGCAGAAATATTTTCCCCGAGGGTTAGGAGAATTATAGCTCCAACAAAAATAGGATGGAAAAAATATTTAGAAATCCACAAAATAGCCCATAGCCTGGGATTACATTCAACAACAACAATGCTTTACGGACATGTTGAAACTGTTGAGGAAAGGATTGACCATATCCTTAAAATAAGAGAAGCTCAGGATGAAACAGGTGGATTTACATGTTTTATACCCCTTGCATATCAGCCAGAAAACAATGAGTTGGGAATAACAGAACATACCCACGGTGTAGATGACCTGAAAACAATAGCTGTTTCAAGACTGCTGCTTGATAATATCCCCCATATAAAAGCATATTGGGTTATGATTGGGGAGAAAATAGCTCAGGTTGCTTTAAATTTTGGGGCTGATGATATGGACGGAACAGTAATGGAGGAAAAAATAGCCCATTTTGCAGGCGCAAAATCACCTACACAGCAACAGAAAGAAAAATTAATAAGACTCATTAAAGAGGCAGGAAAAATACCTGTTGAGAGGGATACACTTTATAGACACCTGAAAGTGTATATGTAATCAAAGTATTTTTTAGTTATGAAAAAAGGACTTAGAGAAGCTTTTATAGAACTTGGAAAGCATTTCTTTAATATAGCTGTTGCCATAATAGTTTTTGCTGTACTTCAACCTTTAATAAGGGGAAACATAAACATAAAAGTCGCCATAATCTTTTCCATTATATACTTTGCATTAGTTACAACAGCTACTATTTTAATTATCATAGGAGGTAGTAAAAGTGAATGATGAGTTACTATATTATCTTATAATATTTTTAGGCATATTTTTATCTGCACTTGCAAGTATAGGTGTTGCTATCTTTTTATCAAAGCATTTAGAAAAAAAGCAAAAAACATAATATTTTATTAAAATCCTTTATTTTCCCCATTTCTCTAATTCTTCCATTAACCCTGCCAGTTTGCCCTCCGATAAGTGAATTAATAGATTTATTGTTAGCGTAAAAAGATAGGAGGTATCTATATTGAAAGCTGTTATTATGGCAGGGGGATTTGGAACAAGAATTCAGCCTTTGACAAACAGTATACCAAAACCTATGCTCCCTATAATGAACAGACCTATGATGGAGCATATTCTTAACAAAGTGAAAAGTGCAGGAATAACAGAGATAGTTGTTCTTCTTTATTTTAAACCTGAGGTTATAAAAAATTACTTTAAAGATGGTTCAGATTTTGGTGTAAATATAACCTATGTCAGACCTGATGATGATTATGGAACAGCAGGAGCTGTTAAAAAAGCTGAAAAATATTTAGATGAAACATTTATAGTTGTGAGTGGAGACCTTGTTACAGATTTTGATTTTAAAGAGATAGTTGGTTACCATCAGGTAAAAAACTCAAAGCTAACAATAACACTCACCTCTGTAGAAGACCCTCTTCAGTTTGGTGTTGTTATAACAGACAAAACAGGGAAAATACTCAGATTTCTTGAAAAACCAGGCTGGGGGGAGGTTTTCAGCGATACTATAAATACAGGTATATATGTAATAGAACCTGAAATACTTAAGTACATCCCTGAAAATATACCTTTTGATTTTAGTAAAGACCTTTTTCCACTTTTAATGAAAGAGGGAATAAACCTCTATGGATACAAAGCTAAAGGATACTGGAGGGATGTAGGTAATCCAGAAAGTTACAGAGATGTTTTTAAAGATATTTTTTCAGGAAAAGTTAAAGTTTCTATACCAGGGGAAAAAATACAGAAAGGAAACGGAACTGTATATGTTGAAGAAGGAGTATCTCTACCTGAAAATGTATCAGTTGATGGTATTGTTGTTTTAGGCAAAGATGTTTCTATTGAAGAAAGTGTAAACCTTAAGAATACAGTGATAGGTGAAAAAACAGAAATCCATAAAGGTTCTTATTTAGAGGATTCTGTTTTGTGGTGGAATATTAATGTAGGAGAAAATTGCCACTTTAGAAATGCTGTTATATGTAATGATGTTGAGATAGGAAAAAATGTAAAAGGGGAAAAAGGGATAATTATAGCTGAGAAAACAGAGATTGAAGACAATGTTATTTTTGAGAAAGATGTTATAGTCTGGCCTGAAAAATTTATAGAGGAAGGTTCTATTGTAAGTTCAAATCTTATATGGGGTGAGAAATGGAAGAAAACCGTTTTTGAAGGTGGAAAGGTATCAGGAAGAACAAATATAGAACTTTCCTGTGAGATGGCTGCAAAATTAGGTGAAACATTTGGAAGTATAATCCCAAAAGGAAGTGTTGTACTTATGTCAAGGGACTACCACAGAGCCTCAAGAATGCTTAAAAGAGCTTTCTTAGGAGGATTACTATCAACAGGCGTTAATGTTGTTGATATGAAACTCCTTCCGCTATCTGTTATGAGATACCTTGTTTTAAATACAGATGCCGTTGCAGGTGTTCATTTTAGACAATCTCCATCAAATCCAACATACACAGAAATACTCTTTTATGATAATGATGGTATCCCAATAGACACAAACACAGAAAAGTCCCTTGATAGAATATTTTTTAGAGAGAGATTTAGAAGAGTTAACTTTAATGAAATAGGAGAGATAAAAGAACAACCTTATCTTACAGAACAGTACAGGGAGAAATTTTTATCACTGATTGATTCAGCTGTTATAAAATCATCAAAAATAAAAATAGTTGCCGATGTGTTAAATGGAGCTATAGCAAATGTATATCCAAAACTATTAAATGAGCTCAGTGTGGAAAATATTATTCTGAATGCTTACTTTGATGAAAAGAAACTTGCAAATATCCCTGTCCTTCAGAAAACAGCAGTAGAAAACGTCGCAAAAATAGTAAAAACCCTTTCTATGAATGGCGGTTTCATACTGTTTCCAAGCGGACAGAAATTAAAAATAATATCAGATAAAGGAGAGCCTGTACCAAATCATAAAGCCCTTCTTATTATACTCCTTCTTATAGACAAAACTGTAGATAAACAGGTTAAAGTTTATCTTCCTGTTTCTGCACCAGATGTCATAGATGAGCTTTTTGAGAATGTTATCGTTGAAAGGGGAAAAATCACAAGTTTGAAATCAAACTTTTTAAAAGATTATTACTTTTATGCAAATATACAGGGAAACTACGTGTTTACAGAACTTTCATTTTCTCCTGATGCGATGTTTACAAACATAAAGATATTAGAAATGCTTTCAAAAACAGATGAAACTATATCTTCCATCATGGATTTTATTCCAGACTACTTCTTCAAGCATGTTGTTATTGGCTGTCCATCAAACAAAAAAGGAAAAATGATGAGAAAATTCACAGAAGAGGCAATGGACAAAGAAGCCTCATTTATAGATGGTGTAAAGATTTTTGAAGGTGGAAAAAGCTGGATACTTATGATTCCAGACCAATATGAAGACTATATACACCTTTATATTCAGGCTGAAAATGAAGAAAAAGGGAATAACCTGTTAAATATGTACACTGAAAAGATAAATCACTGGTTAAAGGAATAACTATGATTGAAGATATAAAGAATCTATCAAAAAAGATTTTTAAAGATTGCAGCTGGGAGCTTTTTATTGAAAGAAAGAAAAAGATTTATGCAAGCTCCAAAAATTTTTCTATTGATAGACTGAATAAGTCTGAAGATATAGGTATTGGAATCAGGGTAAAAAAAGGAAAAAAATTAGGGTTTTCTTACTGCTCTTCAATTGATAAAGATATATTTCAACAGTCTGCCAAAAAGGCTTTGGATATACTTTCTATATCTTCAGAAGACAGTATTTCTTTCCCTGAGAAAATAGATACAGAAAATTTAGAGTACTTTGATGAATTTTCACTGAAGATGTTAACAGAAGAGGAAAAAATAAATAAAGCGATAGAAATAGAAGAAATTGCTTATAAAAAGGATGACAGGATAAAAAGGGTAAGAGAAGCCTCTTTTTCTGAGGTTGTTGTTGAAAAATGGATATTAAACTCAGAAGGTTTAGAAATACATAGCAAAGGGACTTTTTATTCTGCAATGGTGGCAGCAATAGCTGAAGATAAAGGTGATTCACAGATAGCATGGAATTACACAGCAAGCAGATATTTAGAGGATTTAGATATAGAAAGTATGGTTTCAGAAGCTGTTTTTGATGCAACATCCCTTTTAGGAGCATCTCCCATAAAAACTATCTCCCTAAATGTTCTCTTTCCTCCAAAGGTATTTTCTGAACTATTATCCTCATTTTTTAATATGTTTTCTGGAGAATCTTTTATTAAAGGGAAAACAGCATTTATTGAACTGAAAAATAAAGATATTTTTCCTAAAGAGGTAGTTATTGTTGATGATGGAAAGCTGTATAAGGGAATAGGAACAGAGAGTTATGACGATGAGGGAATTCCTAAAAAAAGAACCGTGATAATAGAAGATGGTAAATTTAAAAACTTCCTCCATAACATTTTTACAGGTAAAAAATCTGGTGAAATTTCAACAGGAAATGGGAAAAGAAAGGATTACAGATTTATACCTTCAGTTAGTTTTTCAAACCTTTTTTTAGAAAATGGAAATGAAAATCCTGATGAGATATTAAAAAGCTCAGAAGAAATCTTTTATGTGGTGGAGCTTATAGGTCTCCATACTGTAGACACAACAACAGGAGATTTTTCTTTAGGTGCTACAGGTTTGCTTTACAGTAAAGGCGAAATTCTACAGAGTGTAAAAGAGGTTACACTGGCAGGAAACTTTGTAGAACTCCTAAAAAATATTTATGCGATAGGAAACGATTTGAGATTCTATGGAAATGTTGGCAGTCCCTCTGTGTTTGTAAAAAACTTAATGATAGGTGGAATTTAATGGTGCCCAGGGCGGGAGTCGAACCCGCACGCCCTTACGGGCACTACCCCCTCAAGATAGCGCGTCTGCCAATTCCGCCACCTGGGCAACAAGAGGAATAATATTATATGTAAGAGGAGAAAAAATTGCAAGTGGTTTTTATTGAAAAAGGTGGCGATTTAGACGCTCTATCTTCAGCCTATGGAATAACAATTCTTTATCCTGAAACAAAAATCCTTTTACCTGTTAACCTCTCTGAAACCGCTCTTCTAACACTGAAAAGATTTGAAGAAAAGTTTAAAGGGAAAATTATCAGAAAAAAGGATTTAAAAAAAATTGAATATCTCTTTTTAGTTGACAATCACAGTATTGAAAATGCTTTAAAACAACTGAAAGGAAAAGTAGAAAATCTAAAAAAAGTAATCATTTTTGACCATCACCAGATTTTAGACACAGATACAGATAATTACAGTTTTGATGTTGAGTTTCATCTTAAAGAAACAGGTGCAGCTACAAGTATAGTTGTAGATGAAATAGAGAAAAAAGGTGTACCCATTGATGAAAAAGATGCAACAATTTTATCCCTTGGTATATATGAAGATACTGGGAGTTTCACATACATTATGACCACACCTTTTGACCTTGAAAAGGTATCTTTTCTGTTAAAAAAAGGTGCAGACCTTAACACAATAAGAGATATTTTAGAAAGGAGAATATCTGATAAGCAGCTTAAGGTTTTAGAACAACTTTCAGACAACATACAGTACATTTTTACAAAAAACAGAAAAGTAGCTATTTCCACTGCATACTGCCTTGAGTATATACCAGATATATCGTCTGTTATAGGCATGATAAAGTCTTTCGAAGATGTGGATGCTTTCTTTGTTATTTTGAATACAAGGGGAAAAATAACAGTTATTGGACGTTCGAAAACAGAGGAGATAAATGTAGGAAAAATTCTTTTGAACCTTGGCGGAGGAGGACATCCATACGCAGCGAGTGCAACTGTAAAAGGTCTTTCAACAATAGAAGTGAAAAACATATTAGAAAACCTTATACTCACGAACCTTTATAAAGATAACAAAGTAAAGGAGATAATGGATTCAAATATATTTATTTTTGAGCTGGACAAAAAGATAACAGATATTCCAGAAGAAGCCCTTAAAAGTCCTGTTATATTTGTTGTTGATAAAGGAGGAAGGTTTGAAGGTATTGTTTTATCAAAGGTTATTAAAGATGCTTTGAAACATGGTGTAAAAGATGCAGAACTTTCAGATTTTGTAATAAATGATATTTATGTGTTTTCACCAAATACAACGCTTGGAGAAGCTGAAGAGTATATTCTTATCTCTTCACAGGAGGTTTTTCCTGTTGTTGAAAAAGGAAAACCTGTTGGAATGGTAACAAAAAACAGTATAATTATGGTTCTCCATGGTCAGCCGTTTTATTCCGAAAAAGATATTTTTATTTCAAGGGAAAGGGTAAAACCAAAATACATAAAGTTCAAAAATAAGCTAAAAAACTTCTTCCCTGAAGAAATAATTTCACACCTTGAAAATATAGGAAAAACAGCAAAAGAGCTTGGATTTAAAGCTTATATAGTTGGTGGTGTTGTAAGGGATATTATCCTCGGGAAAAAAAATCTTGATATAGATATCATTGTAGAGGGGGACGCACCGAAATTAGCAAAAATCTATGGAAAAAGAAAAAAACTAAAAGTTCATGTGTTTGAAGAGTTCATGACAGCTCAGCTCACCCTTGAAAACGGCTTGAAAATAGATTTTGCCACAGCAAGGAAGGAAACATACGATTATCCAGGTGCATATCCAAAAGTTGAAAAGGCAACCTTAAAAGAAGACCTTTACAGAAGGGATTTTACAATCAACACCCTTGCCATAGAAATAACGGAAGATAACTTCGGTGTTCTTATTGATTATTTTAATGGACTCAGGGATATAAAAGATAAAGTAATAAGGATTTTACACCAGCTAAGCTTTGTGGAAGACCCTATAAGGGTGTTAAGGGCTTTAAGGTTTTCTGGAAGGTTAGGATTCAGACTTGGAAAGCATACAGAAAAGCTCTTAAAGTTAGCTGTAGAGGAGGAACTTTTAAAAGTAGCACCATCAGGAAGAATAAATCTTGAGTTTAATTACACATTCAACGAAGAAAAAGCCCTTGACATAATTTTTCTGATGGACAAATACAGGGTTTTACACCAGCTAATACCAGAATTTTTTATGAACAGTAAAAGAGAACAGGTTCTTAATAGACTCAGGGATATGATTATCACATTTGAGATGTTTTTTAATATGAAAGTTGACAGGGTATCAAACTATCTTTTAGCCCTTATGTATCATCTTCCAATGGATGTATCTTTTCTCTTTTTAAAAAAGTACCATTTTTACAACTCTATAAAATTTTTCAATGATTTTTTTGAAAAAAGGACAATATTTAGACAGATACCTGAAAAAAATAGTCAACTTTACCTGAAAATAAAGGATATAAAAAAAGACCTGCTTGTTTTTTTCTCAAGTTTTTTAGATGTTGAAATCTCAGAAAGAATAGTCCAGATACTTAAAAAAGAGGAAGAAAGAAAACTTCTTTTATCAGGAAAAGACCTGAAAGAACTTGGTCTTAAACCATCTCCAGAGTTTAAAAAGATTTTAGAAGACGTTTTTATGAAATACCTCGATGGTGAAATAAAAAATAAAGAGGAAGCTGTAGAGTATGTAAAAAACAAATATTTGTAATGGCAGCAAACTTGCTTATTTTTATAAATAAAGGGGAGAGTGAATCATGAAAAGAGCAATCAAGAAAAAAATAAAAAACTACTCAGTGGGTATGAGCTTATTTTCTGGTTTCTTAATTCTTACATTTCTCCTGTACGAATTTTACCAGTCAACAAGACCGAGGTATGTTAAGCCTGATTACAACAGAATTCCCAACTATTACAAAGGGGATATGAAAAAAGTTCCAAACTATTATAAAGGAGATGTATCCAAACTGGATAATTACTATAAAGGAGATGTAACAAAAAGTCCCAACTACTACATACCAAAATCTGAAAGGATGAAAAAGAAGAAAAATCCAGTTGAAAAAGCTGTAACAGCAATAAAAGAGTACTGGTGAACCTTCACTTTATTTTCACAGACAAAAGCATAGATTATCATATATAAATCAATCTTTACTTACAGGTAAACAATGAAAATACTTGTTGTTGAAGATAATGTTGAACTTAACAACACTTTAAAAGAGATTCTTGAACTTAACGGGTACAATGTGGAAGTCGCTTTTGATGGTGAAGAAGCCCTTGATTTTGCAACTTACTCTGAGTATGACGCAATCATACTTGATATTATGCTCCCTAAAATAGATGGCTATAAGGTCTGCCAGATATTGAGGCAAAAAGGTATAAAAACCCCTGTCCTTATGTTAACCGCAAAAGACTCTCTAAAAGATAAAGTAAAAGGTCTTGACATAGGTGCAGATGATTATCTTGTAAAACCATTTGAGATAGATGAACTTCTTGCAAGAATAAGGGCACTTATAAGGAGAGCCTCTTCTGAAAAAAGTGATGTTGTTAAAGTTGGAGATATAACCATTGACCTATCAAAAAGGGAAATAACAAAAAATGGAAAAAAGCTCGTTATCACACCTAAGCTTTTCTGTATTTTAGAGCAGCTAATACTTAACAGAGGAAAAATTGTTACATACGAAAGCCTTATGAACAAATGCTGGAGTATAAATGATTACCCTACAAAGGAAACAGTAAGGGCAAATATAAAACTCCTCAGAAAAATTCTCCAGAATAAAGATATTATCCAGAATATATCTGGCGTTGGATATAAAATAGAATGAAATTTGACCAGTTTCTTAAAGCTCGCATTAAAATAACTCTTCTTATATCTGTTATATCAACTCTTATTCTGTCTGCCTTTTCAGGTTCTATATATTACTTTTACAAAAAGCAGATAATACTTGAGATAAGCGACCAGTTAAAAAGCATAACATTCGAAATAGCAAAAAAGGTTGAAAATCCTGTCGTTGACTTTTCTATAGTAAAAAACATGAAAATCCCTGCAGATACATACGTATGTATATTCAATCCTCAGGCTGACGTTGTTTTTTACAGGGGAAAGATGTGTAAAATCCCATACCATTTTTCAGGATTTAGAATATTTGGATATGATGTTGTTTACGGTGCAGCGCTTAAAAAGGAAGCAGGTCTTTACCATATATATGCAGGGAAAAATCTGAGAAACACACTAAACCATATAGATAAATTAAAATTTATACTTTTTTATCTTACATTTGCTATATCTGTTTTAATTCTCGCTTTTGCTTTTGTTATATCAAAAAGTATCATTTCTCCAATAAAAGATATTTTTGATAAACAGGAAAGGTTCACCCAGAATGTATCCCATGACCTTAGAACACCTCTGACTGTAATGTCTTCAAATATATATCTTATTGAGCAGAAAAAATACCAGAATATAGAAAAAAATATAGAAAATATTAAAAAAACTGTAGAATATATGAAAAAATTGGTTTCAGACCTGCTTTTTTTCTCCCAGATAGGAGATAAGGAAAAGAAAAAAATAAACCTGAATGAGCTTATAAAAGAGCAGATAAATCTTTTGCTTCCAAGAATAACAGAAAAAAATATTAAAGTTTTTTTAGAAGAGAAAGGCACAGCAGAAATTTTTGCGGCTGAAAGGGATATGGAGATGCTTTTTTCAAACCTTTTGGAAAACGCAATAAAATACAATCATGAAAACGGTGAAATCCATATAATAATAAAACCAAGACAGATTTCGATAAAAAACACAGGAAAGATTATAAAGAAAGAAAATATAAAAAGGATATTTGACAGGTTCTATAGAGAAGAAAAATCAAGAACAACAGAAGGGTCAGGGCTTGGTCTCTCTATAGTAAAAGAGGTTGCAGACTACTACAAAATGAAGATAAAAGTTGAAACAGATGAGAAATTCAACACTTTTACAGTAAGGTGGTAATTTTAGAAGTATTCTTCTTTTAGCTTTTCTATAGTTTCTTTTATTGTGTCGCTTATCTGTGGTATATAGTGAACTGTTTTTTCTATTTCTTTATACTCATCTGGAAGTTTTTCAAAGTTTTTAATAGCCTTTTCTCTTATTTCATTTATATCTGGTAAAGGAAGAACAACTTTTCCATTTTCAACATATTTTTTTAGCAGAGGTATACCACCTTCTATCTTTTCATCATATCTTGCTATGATATCCTTATCAAACTTACCATTTTTGTAAAATCTGTAAACCTGTTTTCTAAAAGGAAGAGTCATTTTTCCTTTGCTGAACTTCATTACAGGCTTTCCATTATATTCAACAAGTTTATAAGCACAATCTAAATACGGTACATCAGCTGAAACTACAAGCTCCGTACCAACACCCCATCCATCTATTGGCGCACCACTATCTAAAAGCTCTTTTATTCTATATTCATTTATTCCACCACTTGCTATGATTTTTGCATCTTTATATCCAGCTTCATCTAATATCTTTCTTGCCTTTTTTGAAAGTTCTAACAAATCACCACTATCAAGTCTTATTCCTTTAAAAGTTTCCATACCAAGGTCTTTTGCAGCTTTTATGGCTTTTTTAACAC
>CAYTOE010000012.1:0-19555 GCA_964439255.1 uncultured Aquificales bacterium | reverse complement strand
TGGTTTACAGAACACTGGACAGAAAATGTAGGTATTACCGTTAGAGCCACGGAGGTTAAAAGAATAAAATCAAAATATCAAGAAATTCTTGTTTTAGACACCCCTGAGTTTGGAAAAATGCTTATTTTAGATGGTTTAGTTCAGACAACAGAGAGGGATGAGTTTATTTACCATGAAATGCTTGTTCATCCAGCTATGCTCGCACATCCAAATCCAGAAAGGGTTCTTGTTATAGGTGGTGGAGATGGAGGAAGTATAAGAGAAGTTTTGAAACATCCCTCTGTAAAGGAAGCCCATTTATGTGAAATTGATGAAGAAGTGATAATAACAGCTGAAAAATACCTTCCAACAATATCAAATAAACTGAGAGACCCGAAGGTTAAAATCTTTATAGAAGACGGAAACGCGTTTTTAGATGAGAGGAAAGATTATTACGATGTAATAATTATGGATTCTTCTGACCCTGTTGGTGCTTCAGAGGTTCTTTTCAGCGAAGCTTTTTACAAAAAAGTGAAAGAATCCTTAAGAAAGGATGGTATTATGGTTGCCCAAACAGAATCTCCTTTTCTTCAGGAGAAATACTTCAAAAGGGCTATTTCAGAAATAAGAAAGGTTTTCAGACATCATGGTGTTTATTTAGCGTACATCCCAACTTATCCTTCAGGTATGTGGAGCTTCACTATAGCTTCTGATTATGTGGATGTTACAAACACAAAAAAAATGGAAAAAGTTAAGGAATTGAAAACTAAGTATTTTTGTGATAGCATTTATGCTTGCCTGTTTTCATTGCCTGAGTTTATTCAGGAGATGATTAAAAAATCTTAAAAGGAGGTAAACAATTGGCAGAAATTTTAAAAGGGGAAATTTTAAAGAAAATAGCTGAAAAAGCTACAGAAAAAACAAACATCAGACTTATCGGAAGAAATGTTGAAAGGGTTTTAGCAGCTCTGCAGGTTACATCTGATTTCTGGAAGGTTGTTGATTTTTCTGATTTACCTGTACCTGCTGCTTCTGAAATAGTAAAAGGTCTAATTGAAGAAGGTTTTGCAAAGGTTGAAAATGATGAGGTTTATCTTACTGAAGCAGGTCTAAACCTTGTAAAAGAACTAAATATACCACCTTATGTTGATTATACATGTCAGGCTTGTGAAGGAAGAGGTATTCCTTTTTATGCAAATAAAGAATGGTACAGAACTTTTGTTGAACTTGCAAAAGACAGACCAAAAGCTATTCAGGAGTATGACCAGGGTTCTGTTACACCTGAAACAACAATATCAAGAATACTTTTCTTAGACTCAAGAGAAGACCTTAGAAACAGAGATATTCTTGTAATGGGTGCAGAAGATGATTTAACAGGGCTTGCTGTTGCTCTTACTGGTCTTGCGAGAAGAGTGTTAATTCTTGACATAGATGAAAGGTCAATAGACTTTGATAACAGAATATTCAAAGAACTTGGAATAGATAATGCAGAAGCTATAAGATTTGACCTTAGAAACCCGTTCCCTGAAGAATGGATAGGTGCTTTTGATGTATTTATTACAGACCCACCTGAAACGGTGAAAGCCTTCAAAGCTTTCATTGCAAGGGGAATTGCTTCACTCAGGGGAGAAGGTTCGGCTGGATACTTTGGATTAACACTCAGGGATTCTTCTCTAAACAGATGGCAAAAATTCCAGAAAGCTCTCATAAATGATTATGGAATGGTTATAACAGATATTGTTCAAGACTTTAACGCATACATGAACTGGGAATACCATGAAGAAACAAGGGCTCAAAAAGTCGCTCCTGTAAACAAAGGACCTTCAGATATATGGTACCGCTCAGCATGGTACAGAATAGAAGCAATGCCTGGATTTAAAGGTGAAAATGAACAGATAAAAGATGAGGTATTTAGAGAGCTTTATTTAGATGAAGAAGGCTCAACTACATAAAAATGGGGCTTTTAGCCCCTTTTTTCTGAAAATAACTTTGTAAAAAAATAAAATAAAACAGGCAAAGCCCCTAAAAGCCCAAATAAACCTGCCACAAAAAATGTATCCTGAAAAGAAAATGAAAAGCTTTGGAGTTCCTGAACTTTATAAATCAAAGCTTTAGCTTTTTTATCTAAGATATCAGGTGTGATAATAAAACCAAACGTTCCTTTTATCTTTTCCAAAAAATAGCTTACATAATCGTAGTTTTGCATAGATGTTATCCCTTCAAAATGGTTATATGTGTTTTTATAAAGCTCATTAGTTGCTATCGCTGTTCCAAAAGAACCACCTACAAACCTTACATAATGCATAAGTCCTGTGCCAAGGGATGTTTTTTCCCCTAAGTTTCTTAAAGCAAGTGTTGTAACAGGTGCAAAAAACATTCCCATAGAGATACCTAATGGAACTGTCATAAGGGCTGCCTCAAAAGATGGGGTGTAGTAATTCAGTTTAGGTAGAACAAAAAGTGTTGAAAAAAGATAAAGGACGGTACTTATGTATAGAACTTTCTCCTCGCCCCATTTATCGCTTAATATTCCGGCAATCGGTGAGAATAAAGCTATAAAAGAAGCAAGAGCTAATATATGGATACCTGCCTGAAATGTGGTCAGCTGTTTAAGATTTTCAAAGTATATTGGAAGTAGATAAAAAACCTGATACATGGAAAATCCAAGTGTAAGAAAATAAACAAGTATTCCAACAGAAAACTCTTTTATTCTGAATATTGAAAAATCTATGAGAGGTTTTTTGGATATTAGCTCAGATAAAATGTAAAAAAGAAAGGAAAATACAGAAATGATAGCAAGATAAACAATTTTATCAGACATAAACCACCCAAGCTGTTGTCCTTTTGAGAGAAGTACAAGAAGAGATATTGTAAAAGATGACATAAAAAAGAAAGAAACAAAATTAAGTTTTTCTTTTATTCTGTTAAAACTTGTTTCAGGTAGATAAAAAACAGCTAAGAGAACAGTTAAAATACCAAATGGTATATTTATATAAAAAACCCATCTCCAGTTTAGATACTCTGTTATATACCCACCTAATGTTGGACCAAGGGCAGGTGCAAAGCTAACACCAAGACCAAATATACCCATTGCTATTCCTTTTTTTTCAGGGGGATAAACAGAAAAAAGTATTGTCTGGGCTGTAGCCATTATCATGGCTTCACCTATTCCCTGCATAATCCTTGCAAGAATCATAAACTCAAGGCTCTGTGATTGACCACAGGCAAAGGAGAAAATTGTAAAGACAGCTACGCCGGCTATATATATCTTCCTCAGACCTATAACCTTATCAAGCCAGTCTGAAAGTATAAGAGCTGTTGCAGATGCTATCATGTATGCTGTTATAACCCACTGAACACCATAGAGGTCTGTTTTTAAAGGGGCTGTTATTTTTGGAACAATAATATCTACTATCGTTGTATCCAGGATAGCCATAAAAGCCCCAGACATAACAATAAATGTTATAAGCCCTCTCTGGAAGACTGTTATCTGCTCATATACAGGTATATTTTTTTCCATTTACTACTGCCTTTTTATTTCTACCTCACCACCCATTCCAACTCTAAGGATAGATATATTTCCTTTTGTTATTCTTATCCTTACAGGTATTCTCTGGGCTACCTTTGTGAATTCTCCGGCTGATATATCCCTCGGTACAAGGGCAAATTTTGCAGCTGAAGCAGGTTCTATCTTTTCAACAACTCCTTCAAACTCCTTATCAGGATAAGCATCTATCTTTATTTTCACAGGAGCTCCAATTTTCACACCTTCAAGTTTTGTCTCTTCTAAAAGAACATTTATATAAAGGCTGTTTTCTGGAATGATTGAATAAACAGGCATACCAGACTTTATAACAGACCCATTGTAAACAAACCTTTTTGCAATAATACCATTAAAGGGTGCTTTCAGTTTTGTGTATGAAATCTTATTTTCCACATCTTTTTTCTTTTCTTGTAGAGCCTCTATCTGTTTTTCAATAGACTTAAGATTTTCTTTTATTTCTGGAATTAATTTTTCTTTTATTTTCGCTAACTTTATTCCTTCTTCAGCTTTTTTTATGCCAATTTCTACTTCCTTTATACTCTCCAAAAGGGATTTTTTCTGATTTATGAGGATTTTTAGCTGTGTATCTATCTTTTCAAATCTTGTCCTTGGAATCAGTTCCTTTTTGGATAACCTTTCAAATCTTTCCCTATCTTTTTCTGTCTGGTTTATCTGAGCTTCAATCTGTTTTAATTTTGCTTTAAGAGATAGGAGATTCCTTTCAAGCTGTTTTTTTGTTAGCTTCTTAACGTCAATATTTACATCTATTTCATCTTTTATTCTTTCTATTTTTCTCTTTAAAGCCTCCTTTTTGTGGTTCAGGCTTTCTATATTCTTTTCTATCGAAGATAACTCTATCTTGTAGTCTGTATCATCTAAAATAGCTATTATCTCTCCTTTTTTTACCCTGTCCCCTTCTTCTTTCAGTACTGATAGTATTTTTCCAGAAACCCTTTTAAAAGAGATATTTGTCATACCATCAGATTCAACAAAAACAGCATCAGTAATAACATACTCTTTCCTGTGTTTAAGCCATTTATAAGAAAAAATTCCAAAAATCACAATCAGAATAACAACAACAAATACACCTATTTTCTGTTTCATAGACCACCTCCAACAGCTCTTTCTAAATCAGCATAGGCTTTTAGATACTGGTAGTAGGATATCTCCCTTCCTTTCCTTGCCCTTGTTAAAGCAGCTTCTGCATCTAAAACATCTGTACCTGAGGCAAGCTGGTTTTTGTATTGCTCAACAACCATTCTGTAATACTCTTCTGCCTGCTTTAAAGCTTTTTCAGATACATCAAGATTGTAAAGGGTAGTTTTTAGATTTTCATAAGCAGATTTCACATCGAGGGATATTTTTTTCTTAATATCCTCAAGTATATACTCTATTTTCTTTTTCATCTTTTTTGTTTTTAAAATACCGTAGTAAGGCTTTATCCCTTGAAAGTTAAGGCTGACTGATATTTCAATTCCTGTGTTCTCTTTTGGAGTTAAATACGGAAACTGGTTTGTTTTTGTGTAGAAAATATTAGTAGAGATTTTTGGTAAAAAATTTCCTTTATATATATCTGTATATTTTTTAAGCTGTTTTTTCTTGATTTCTATCTCTTTTATAATTCCTCTGTTTTGATAGGCTTTTTCTATAAGAAAAAACAGGTCAAAATCTTTTTTAATTTTTTCTTTTTTTTCTTCAACGGAAAACTGATAGTCAATATCTTTTCCTAACAAAACAGCCAAACGTGATTTAGCTACACGAAGATTCCCTTCAGCCTTTCTAAGGTCTCTTTTAACTTCTGATATTCTTACCTGTGCCTGTAGTAGGTCAACCTTTGCAACAAGGCCTTCTTCATAAAAGCCTTTTACTGTTCTAAGATGAGCCTTTACAGCTTCCAACTCTTTTTTATATATCTGAACTAACTTTTTTGCCATTAATACATCGTAATACGCCTTTTTAATATCTGATTTAATCTTATTTTCTTTTTCTTTATACAGGTAGTTTTTGCCTTTTATATCCAGACTGGAAATTTTTATCTTTGCTTCTCTAACTCCTCCTGTATATAAAGGGTATCCTATTGCTACACTAAAGCTGTAATAGTTTTTCTCATTTTGTTTAAAAGATAGTGGAACAGGTAAAAAAGAACCTGCTGGTAAAGACATATAAGGGGTGTCTTTTAAAAAAGTGTATCTGTAAGAACCTGATATATAGGGCATGTATAGCTGTTTATCTTCTTTAAGCTGGTATTTTGCTATTTCTATATCTTCTTTATAACTTTTTAGCTCTCTGTTATTTTTTATTCCAATTTTTACAGCCTCTTCAAGAGTCAACCCATATGAAAAGAAAGGTAAAAGAGATGCTACAAGAATTTTCTTTATGCTCATTTTTTTAACCCGTCTAATATTATTTTTAAACCTTCTTCTGAAAGATTTAATATATTTTCTTTAGGAAGCTTCCTTTCCATTATATAATCCTCAAATACCATCTTTTTATATCCAATCAGTATATTGGCAACATTTTCTGGATTTATATTTTTTATTTTTCCATTTTTTATCTCTGCGTATATTGTTTCTGAGAGTATTTTTCTAATTTTTTCAACTGTTTCAAAGTATATTTTTTTCATTTCTTCATTTGTTGAAAAAAGCTGGTACAGAAAAATCTCTGTTATAGTTCTATTTTCATAGATTATCTCTAAAATAGCCCTGTTCATAGACAGTAGTTTATCTTCTATATTCTCCCCATAAACATTTTTTGTGATTTCTATTATTTTTTCCTTTAGCTCTAAAATGATTTCTTTGAAAATTTCTTCTTTGCTTTTGAAATAGATGTAAAATGTCCCCTGAGATACACCTGCATCTTTTACGATATCAGACACCCTTGTACGGTAAAAACCCTTCTCTGAAAAAATCTTTTTTGCAGAGTGTAAAAGTTTCTCCTTTGTTTTCATTTTATCCTCTGACTGATTAATCAGTCATAATTTTAAAAACAAAATTTGAGGATGTCAAACAGAGAAAAATAACTTAATTTTATTAGTGGTTTTTCTTCTTTTTGCTAAACAAGATATAAAATATTTACGATAAAGAGACTAATTAATCATAGATGGAGGAAAATATGAATATAGCGGTTATATCTTTTGATCAGGACTTTATTAACCAGATCAGGAGGGAGTTACCAGATGAAAGTATCAGGGGATATATAGATAGTTTGAGTATGCTAAAGGAGCTCTCTGAATTTAACCCTGATATTATCATTTATGATGCATCTTCCGGAGATTTTGCTATTGATGACCTTAAGTTTTTGCTAACAAGGGAAAAAGTTGAAAAGAAAAAGTTCAGAATACTTCTTTCAAGGGAGCAACCTGTAGATATAGATAGTTTTCCAGAGGTTGAAGATATTATTTACTACACAAAAGAAACTGATATACCAAAACTTCTATCTGATATAAAAGCTGAAACAGGCAGTGAAGAAAAGAAAAAAGAGGTTCTTGATATAGGAGAATCTGAATTTTCTTCACCTGAGGATATAGAAAGTTTACTTGAAAGCTCCCAGTTTGAAGAGGAAATACCTGAGCCTTCAGTTGATTTTGCAGAGAATTTTGGTGATTTTTCTGTTTCAGAAGAAGAAGCTAAAGAGATTAAAGAAAGTTTAGAGTTTTTGGGAAAGAAAAAAGAACCTGAAATAAAGACACCTTTTGAAGAAACTTTTGGTTCATTTGAAGAACAAAAACCTGAGCCACAACCAGTCCAACAGCAAAAACCGTTGCCCCCAGAACAGCCAAAAGTCCAGACATCTTCGAGTGGTATAAAGTTAGAGATAGAGATATCCCTTGATGAGATAAAGAAAACAATAGCAAGGGAAGCTACAGATAAACTCGTTGAAAAGCTTTTAAAAGACCCTGAAACAGAAGAACTTATAAACAACATCCAGAGGGATTTTGTAGAGAGAACAGAAGAAGAACTTGAAAAGATAAAAGAAGAAATAAAGCAGGAACTGAAAAACAGACTTATTAGCTCTATAGAAGGAGAGTTAAAAGATTCCCTTGTAAATACAGTAAAGGAAGAGGTATCCCAGATAACAGCTAAAATGGTTAAAGAGAAACTTGAACAGCTATTTGGAGGGAAGGGAAGTTAAGCTTCCTCTTCCTTAAACCTTATACTTTCTTTTGTAACTATACCACCTGATAGGATTATCTTTGTAGCTTCATCAACAGTCATATCTGTATGTATAACTTCATCTTTTTTTACAAAAAGTGTATAGCCAGAAGTTGGGTTTGGAGCTGTTGGAACGTAAACAACGTAGTAATCCTCACCATTTATAACGGTTTCACTTGCAACAAATCCTATTGAAAGGATACCTTTTCTTGGAAAATCAACAAGCACTGTTTTTCTAAATTTTGTTTTACCATTAAAAAGGTTTTCCATCATCTGCCTTGTGGCATGGTAAACAGAGCGGACAAGGGGGATTCTATCGATAAAGGCATCCCAGAACTGGAGAATCTTTTTTCCAAAGTAATTCTGGGCTAAGAGACCTACTATAAAGATGATAAGAAGGGTTACTAAAATTCCTATACCGGGAATATCAGGTATAGGGATTATGTATTTTAAAACAGGTAGTACAAGGTCATTTACAAAGCTCAAGAGCCAGAAAACAAGCCATACAGTTATAGCAATAGGAATAAAAACAAAAAGACCTGTTATGAAAATATCCCTTAAATCAGTAAGTTTAAATTTTCTCATCATTTACCTATACCAGAGTGATTGTTTCCTGTTCCAGGTCTTTGATAAGGTACAGGTATATACTGAACAGAAGGTGTCCCTGTTGGTTGTGGGTATAAATCCATCAATGCATAAACTTCTTCTGGAACTTCTGTTGAAACGTTAAGACCCAACTCTTTTATATATTCAACTGTTAAAGGATAGTCATGAGTCCATTTTCCCTGAGAAAGCTCCTCTGCTACCCTTTCTGCAACTGTCTCATCATAACCTTTTTTCAGGAGTATCCCTTTTACAGTATCAAACATCTGTTTTAATGCTTTTTCGCTTATATCTATCTTTACAAGTGTTGAATCATCAATATCTTTTGGTTCTTTTAGCTCTTTTATCTTCACAATAGAAGCTGCAGGTTCCTGCCCAAGCTGTGGGTCAACAGCACCTAAAACAGCATGGTCATCCATTATTATTTTATCAGCTGCAAGAGCTATTAATGTCCCCCCAGACATAGCATAATGGGGAATTATTACTCTCACCTCAGCTTTGTGGTCAGCGAGCGCATTTGCTATCTGTGTTGCAGCAAGGGCAAGTCCACCGGGTGTATGTATAATAAAATCTATAGGCATATCTTTTGGTGTCATCCTTATAGCTCTTAAAACCTGCTCAGAATCCTCTATGTTTATAAATCTCATCATAAAAAATCCTAAAAAAGATCTTGTTTCCTGTCTGTGAATCATTGTTATAACTCTTGATTTTCTTCTTTCCTCAATCGCTCTAATAAGTCTTTCCCTACTCCACTCAAGAGTCTGGGCTTTTATCATAGGCATTATCAAGAGGAGAAGAAAAATCAGCCAGAATATCTGACTCATTAAAGCACCGTATGGATCCATAGCTAAACCTCCTGATTGTGGAGCTTTTCAAAAGACTCTCTTATCTTTTCTTCAAGTTCTTCTCTACTTTTTGTATGTTTTACTATCTGAAATAAATACTGATTATCCTCTATTCCGTCAATATTTTTTCTGTACTCTCCCCTGTTGTAACCCTTTTCCTGTCTTATATGGTTAAGTATATTTTTTCCTATGTACAGTAAATAAAGCTCATCGAAGGATATGGTATTTTTCACAAGAAGACCAAAGAAAAATATTCCTTCTTTCAGATTCTGTTTTAAAAACCCTTCAGCAACCCTTTCCGCCAAAAAAATAACTTTTTTGTAGTAATCTGTTTCTCCAAGGTAGTGGTTTATATATTCACCGCTAATATCCACATTGTGGAAATCACCATTTATACCTTTTATAAAGTACTCTACAGATTCGTCTTCAAGGATTCTGCCAATATCTTTTTTTGATAAAAGAATGTAAGACATTATAAAATGCCATATATCAACAACTTCAATTTTAACGTTATCCATGTTCGGTTCCTGTTTTTTCCACCATTTCCATGGGAGGCTATCAACTAACTCAGCACACTCAATCCATGTAGCCCTTGCAAAATCGTCATAAGTCCTTATATTCCTCCAGTTTTCATTTATTTTTCTATTGAGTTCTTCCTGGAGCTGGAACATCTCAATGAGCTTTCCTTTCATATTACCCTCTTAAATATTTTTAAACTCAATGATAACACAGAAAAAAATGAGAAAAAAAGAAACCCTGAAAACAGGGCTAATTGATTATCTGTTTTGGAGGAGTTCTTTTAACTTCGCAAATGGTGATTCTGCTTTTTTTGCTTCAGTTTCGCAGTTACATGGATTTTCATTTCTATCTGAACCACATACAGGACATATACCTTTGCAGTTTTCATCACAAAGGGGTTTCATTGGTGTCTGCACAAGTATTTCTTCTCTTAAAAGCTCGCTTACGTTGAAATGTTCTTCATCTTCTAAATATTCAACTATTAAATCATCTTCATGTAATTCTTTTTCTTTTCCATATTTTTTCTTTGAAAGAAAAATATTACTTGTTCCATTTAAATCCATATCAAATGGCTTTAGACACCTTCCACATTCAAGCTGTACATGAGAATTTATTGTGAGGGAAACCATGTATCCATCCTTTTCTTTAAGAATAAACATATGAACCTTCACATTTTCATCATTTGCAGAATACTCCTCAGGAAGATTGAGAGTATTAAAAGGAACCTCAAAATCTTTTTCTATAAAGTCTTCATTTTTAAGTTCATTTTTTAAATTCATAAATACAGCCATTATCCTCACCTCTTAACTTTAGTCTATTTTACTAAAATCCGCCTAAATATATGCTTCTGTTTAAAATTTTCAAATTATAAGCCAACTATTAATTTACATTTTTAACTGGGAAAAACTACATAAAAAAGTTAGTATAATCTTATGTATGGATAGTAAAACTTTTGTGAAAATACTTGATATATTAGAAGAAAAGAAAAAAGATTGGAATTCACCTGTTGTTTCTCTTTTAGGGAAAAGGACAAAAGACCCTTACAAAATTCTTATTTCAACAATTATAAGCCTGAGAACAAAGGATGAAATAACAAAAACAGCTTCAGAAAGGCTGTTTTCTATTGCTGATACCCCTTCTGATATGATTAAACTTTCGGAGGATGAGATAGCCAGAGTTATATATCCTGCTGGTTTTTACAGAAACAAAGCTAAAATCATAAAAGAAATATCAGAAAAAATAGTAAAAGATTACAATGGAAACGTTCCTGATACCCTTCAGGAGCTCCTTTCTTTTAAAGGTGTAGGTAGAAAAACGGCAAATTTAGTGCTTTCTGAAGGATTTGGAAAACCTGCTATCTGTGTAGATATCCATGTTCACAGAATATCTAACAGACTTGGATTTGTGAAAACAAAAACACCAGAGGAAACAGAAAAAGCCCTTATGAAAAAGGTTCCGGTTGAGCACTGGAACAGAATAAACGAAAATCTTGTAGCTTTTGGACAGAGTATATGTAAACCTGTATCTCCATTTTGTTCAAAATGCCCTGTTTATACTTACTGTAAGAAGGTGGGAGTGGAAAAACACAGATAAGGAGTTTATATGGGTAGAGAAATTGTTTTAAGTAACGGAAGGATGTTTATAAATTTTGATAAGTACCTTAATATGAGGGATTTTTACTATCCTTATGTTGGGCTTTACAACCATCTCAACGGGAATGCAAATGGTGTAGGTGTATGGGTTGACAATAAATTTAGATGGCTTGATGACAGCTGGGAGTTTAAATACAGATACGTAAAAAAGACCCTAATTTCAGAGGTTACAGTTACAAACAGAGAGCTTGGCGTTGAAATTATATTTACAGATACAATCCACAAATATGCAACAGCTTTTCTGAGAAAAATAACTGTGAAAAATCTTACAGATAAAGAGATAGAAGTAAAAATCTGCTTTTACCACAACTTTAATCTCAACGAGACAGAAATAGGAAATACAGCGTACTACCACCCTAAGCTAAAAGGATTAATCCATTATAAAGGAAATACTTATCTTTTTATTTCAGCTACAGATGAAGACTTCCAGTTTGATTTTGATTATACAGTTTCAAAAAGGACTGAAAATAGTGGAAGCTGGCAGGAAATTCAGGAAGGATTCCTTTCCAGGAGAAAGATTATACAGGGAGATATAGACAGCGCTATCGCTGTATCCGGTAGAATCAAAGATGAGAAAGTTTTCTTTTATTACATTGCGGCTGGAAAAAATTATGACGAAATAAAAAAACTCAATACAAAAATAAGAAAAGATGGCATAGAACATCTGATTGAAGAGACAGGTTCTTTCTGGAGAGCATGGATTGTTGAAAAAGATTCTCTGCATCCTTCTATATCCCCTGAAATAAAATCCATGTACTACAGGAGTCTTCTGATAGTCAGGGCACATGTTGATAGAAATGGAGCTATTATAGCGGCTAACGATACAACCATTTACAAATTCAATAAAGACCATTACAGCTATATGTGGCCAAGGGATGGAGCTTTTACAGCTGTAGCTTTAGACAGGGCTGGATATACAAACATAACGAAAAAATTTTTCAGGTTCTGTGCTGAGCGTATAACAGATGAAGGATTTATGTTACATAAGTACTCCCCTGATGGTTCTGCTGGTTCTTCATGGCATCCATGGTGTGATGAAAATGGAAATTATCAGCTACCAATTCAGGAAGATGAAACAGCCCTTGTTATCTGGGCTCTTTACAACCATTACAAAGAAAGTAAAGATATAGAATTTATAGATGAGATGTACAACAGGCTTGTCAGACCTGCTGCAGATTTTATGGTTTCTTACAGGGATGAGGAAACAGGCCTTCCAAAGGAGAGTTATGACTTATGGGAGGAAAGAAGAGGTATTCTCACATACACCTGCTCAACAGTTTATGCAGGACTTTATGCTGCCTCAAATCTTGCAGACTTAACAGGAAACCATGAAGAAGCTCAAAAGTACAGGGATGCTGCAAATGAAATCAGAAAAGCTATAGTAAAACATCTTTATGATGAGGAAACAGGAAGATTTGTAAGGATGATTCATAAATACAAAGACGGAACATGGATGAAAGATACAACTGTAGAAAGCAGTTTAGCTCTCATTCCTGAACTTGGTATTTTACCTGAAAATGATTACAGGGTTATAAACACGATGAAAGCTATAGGAAAGTATCTATGGATTAATACAGATGTAGGGGGAATAGCAAGATATCAGGGGGATTACTACCATAGAGTGGATGAAAAACTCCCAGGTAACCCATGGATTGTAACCACTCTATGGATGGCAAACTGGTATATTGATATTGAAGAGTTTGAAAACGCAATTGAAATTCTAAACTGGGTGTTAAGAAGGAAATCTCAGGCGGGTTTACTTGCAGAACAGTACAACCCATACACAGGGGAACCTCTTTCTGTTACACCTCTAACATGGTCACATTCTTCATTCTGTTATACAGTGCAAAAATTGAACAAAAAGCTTAAAATAAAATAAAAAAGGTGAAAAGATGCATATCCTCTTTATTGAAGACGACCATCTTTTAGGGGAGAGTGTTAAGGAGTACTTAGAAGAAAACGGTATTGATGTGGAATGGATAGAGGATGATAGAGAAATAGAAAATATATTTGATTTTGACAGATACGATGTTATCGTTTTAGACCTTATCTTAAAATATCAGAAAGGTGAAGATATCCTTAGAAATCTAAGAATGAAAGGGGTAAAAACACCTATAATAATACTGACAGCGAAGGATACAATAAAAGACAAAGAAACCTGTTTTAACTACGGTGCAGATGACTACTTAACAAAACCATTTAGCCCTAAAGAACTTCTTCTGAGATTGAAAGCCCTATCAAAGAGAAAACATATAGAAACAGTTTTCAAAATAGGAGATGTGGAAATAGATATAGACCGACAAACTGTTTATAAAAATGGTGAAGAGGTTAAACTTTCAAAAACAATGTGGGAACTCCTATATCTATTACTAAAAAACAAAGGTTCTATAGTCAGTAACGAAAGAATTCTAAATTATGTATGGGGAACAAAGCCTGTTGGGGATGAGATAATAAGAACCTACATAAAAGAACTCAGAAAGATTCTTCCTAAAGACAGTATAAAAACTTACAAAGGAAGGGGATATAAATTAGAGTAAGTTTTGAAAACAAAATATTAATAGGGTTTACATTTATTATAATAGCTGGTTTTTCTATTCTTAACATATTTGTTATTCTTTCCTTTAAGCTTTCTGTTGATTACCAGATAAAAAAAGAGGTTCAACTTTTAAAGGAGATTCATGTCTTTTCGCCAGATTTTCCATTTCCTCCAGGTTTTTATATCGGTTCATTACCTCCAAAAGGTTACAGAGTTGTGGACAAAATAGACGACAAACTTATAGCTGTTGATGATACAGCTTTATCGGAAAAAATAAGGAAATTCGCTTTTACCCTCTTTATATGGGAAACAGCTGTAATTCTTACACTGATGCTTATCTTTTACAAAACTATAATAAAGTACATTAAAAAGGAGGAAAATATAAAAAGCTTTCTTGAACTTATGCTCCTTACCACTACCCATAAATTGGGAAATTTCCTTTCAATATACAGGGTTAATGTTGAAATACTGAAGGATAGATGTAAAACAAGGGCTTTAGAAAGGCTTGAGAATGCTTATTCAATAATGGAGAAAGATTTCTCAATAGCGACAAAAACACTTAAAAAACTCAGTATAAGAAAAAAAGAACCTAAAGATATTAATATTAAAAACAGGTTAGTTGAGATTCTCTCCCTTTTTGGACAGATTTTAAAAGATAAAAAAGTTATACTGTCCCTTTCAGATTCAACAGTTAGAATAGATGATGAGGATTTAGAAAATATACTTTTTACAGTGATAGAAAATGTTGTTAAGTACTCAAGGTCTAAAATCCATGTAAAAATGTGTTCAGATAAGGAAAATGTGTATATATTTTTGAGAAACGATTTTAAAGATATATCAAAAGGAAGTGGTGTTGGTTTAAAACTTGTTGAATTTATTGTAAATCAGTATGGTGGAGAACTTATAACAAGGGCAAAAAAAGATTTTTTAACTGTTATACTGCTTCCTAAAAACTATCACAGATTTTCAATAAAACGTTAAAATATATTAAAAAACGGAGTAGAGATGTTAGCAAAAAGGATTATACCTTGTCTTGATGTTAATAAAGGAAGGGTTGTAAAAGGTGTAAATTTTGTAAATCTTGTTGATGCCGGAGACCCCGTTGAAGCTGCAAGAGCTTACGATGAAGCAGGAGCAGATGAACTTGTTTTCCTTGACATAACAGCCTCTGCAGAAGACAGAGATATTATATTGGATGTTGTGAAGGAAACAGCAGAAACGGTTTTTATGCCTTTAACTGTAGGAGGAGGAGTAAGAACACTTGAAGACATAAGAAAACTCCTTGAAAGTGGAGCTGATAAAGTCTCCATAAACACAGCAGCTGTTAAAGAACCAATTCTTGTCGAAGAGGCTGCAAAAAGGTTTGGTTCTTCAACAATTGTTGTTGCCATAGATGCAAAGAAGGTTGGTGATAATAAATGGGAAGTTTTTATCCATGGAGGAAGAACACCAACAGGGAAAGATGCTGTCCAGTGGGCTAAAGCTGTTGAAGACCTTGGAGCAGGGGAGATACTCTTAACATCTATGGATAAAGATGGGACAAAAAGCGGTTATGATATTTCCCTTACAAAAGCTGTAAGTGAGGCTGTATCAATACCTGTAATAGCCTCTGGAGGTGCAGGAAAAAAAGAGCATTTTTATGAAGCTTTTTCTGAAGGAAAAGCAGATGCAGCTCTTGCAGCATCCTTATTTCATTTTAAAGAGCTAACAATTTCAGAAGTAAAAGAGTTTCTCAGAGAAAAAAACATTCCTGTCAGAATTTAGTGTTTTTCTGCAAAAAAGAAAAATATTATAGAATGTTAGATTAAAAAATTTTGGAGAAGTTTAAATGGACAAAAAGGTTTTTATATACGACACAACCCTAAGGGATGGTACACAGGCTGAAGGTGTTAGTGTTTCTGTTGAAGATAAATTGAGGATAACAGAGAAATTGGATGAGTTTGGTATCCATTATATAGAAGGAGGATGGCCAGGTTCAAATCCAAAAGATGATGAGTATTTCAAACAGGTGAAAAAACTCCCATTAAAAAATGCAAAAATAGCTGCCTTTGGTTCAACAAGAAGGGCTTATCTTGAGGTTGAGGAAGACCCGTTAATTCAAAATCTTATAAAAGCAGAAACACCTGTTATTACAATATTTGGGAAATCATGGGACTTACACGTAACACAGGCGCTAAAAACAACCCTTGATAAGAACCTTGAAATGGTTTTTGACACAGTTCAGTTTTTAAAGAAAAACACAGATGAGGTTGTATTTATAGGGGAGCACTTCTTTGATGGATACAAATCAAATCCAGACTACGCTTACGCTGTATTAAAAACAGCACAGGAAGCAGGAGCAGATTTTCTTGTTCTTGCAGATACAAACGGGGGTACACTTCCCACAGAAGTTGAAAAGATAATAAAAGAGATAAAGGAAAAAGGAATAAATGGAAATCTTGGAATCCACGCCCACAACGACAGTGATACAGCTGTATGGAACTCTATTGTTGCAGTTTTAAATGGTGCTGTTCAGGTTCATGGAACTATAAACGGCTTTGGAGAAAGATGCGGTAATGCAAATCTTTGTTCTATCATCCCAAACCTATCTTTAAAACTTGGATATGAGACAGTCCCTGTTGAAAACATAAAAAAACTTAAAGAGATATCAAACTTTGTAGCAGATATAGTGAACCTTCCTGTTCCTAAAAATATGCCTTATGTTGGAGACAGTGCTTTTGCCCATAAA
Organism: uncultured Aquificales bacterium; assembly: GCA_964439255.1. Taxonomy (GTDB): domain Bacteria; phylum Aquificota; class Aquificia; order Aquificales; family Hydrogenothermaceae; genus JAADDV01. The sequence goes on along the minus strand of CAYTOE010000012.1, from coordinate 2,998 downwards.
GGAGGAGTTCACGCTTCAGCTGTTCTAAAAAATCCAAAACTTTATGAACATATAAATCCAGAAGAAGTTGGAAACAGGAGAAAGATACTTGTATCTGACCTCGCTGGAAAATCAAATATCATATACAAAGCAAAAGAGCTTGGTATTGAGATAGATGAAAAAGATCCAAGGATTACAGAGCTTGTACAGGAGATAAAAAGACTCGAAAGCTACGGTTATCACTTCGAAGCTGCCGAGGCATCCCTCGAACTCCTTATAAGAAAACACCTTGGTTTACTTAAGAAATACTTCGATCTTGACGCTTACAGGGTGCTTATAGCAAGAAGATACACAGATAAAGAACCTGTTTCTGAAGCTACAGTTAGAATAAAGATAGATAACCATTATGAACATACAGCATCTTTAGGTTTTGGACCTGTGAATGCCTTAGATAGAGCATTGAAGAAAGCCCTTGTTGGGATTTATCCTTCACTTGCAGAGGTTGAACTCATTGATTACAAAGTCAGGATTGTTAATGAAAGTGCCGGTACAGCTGCTAAAATAAGAGTTTTGGTTGAAAGCAAAGATAAAGAAAAAAGATGGGGAACTGTTGGGGTTTCAGACAACGTTATAGAAGCCTCATGGCAGGCTGTTGTTGACAGTTTTATATATAAACTTGTAAAAGATGGTGTTTAAAGGGAGAGTGTTATGAAGAAGATAGGATGGATAGGTCTTGGCCATATGGGTCTCCCCATGGCAAGGAATCTGAAAAATGCAGGTTATGATATTCATGTATGGAATAGAACAATTGAGAAAGCAAAGGAAAGCGGAATTTCATATAAAGAAAAATTAGAAGATTTAGTAAAGGAAAAAGACGTAATAATAACAATGCTTTTTGGTTCCCAGTCAGTAAAAGAGCTTTATTCCAGGGTTTTTAAAATATGCAGAAATATTAAAAATAAAGTTTTTATTGATATGACCACTGTTCATCCTGATACAGCAAAATGGTTATCTGAAGAGATAGTAAAAAGAGAAGGTGATTTCTTAGAAGCCCCTGTTTTAGGGAGTGTTGTACCTGCTGAGAAAGGGGAGCTTACAATAGTTGTAAGCGGTGCAAAAGAGACGTATGAAAGGCATTTAGATATTTTTCAGGTTTTAGGGAAAGAGATTTTTTACATGGGTGACTATGGAGTGGCATCCACAATGAAGCTTATAAACAACACTGTTTTAGGCTCTTTTATGGCTGTTTTATCAGAAGCTTATGGATTTGCAAAAAAAGTTGGGATAGAGCCAAAACTTGCCCTTGATGTTCTGTCAAAAGGAGCCGGGCAGTCACTTGTTTTAAATGCAAAAAAGGAAAAACTGTTAAAAGAAGATTACTCAACTCATTTTTCTGTCAGCCTAATCCATAAAGACCTCACTTATGCTTTAGATATAGCCCAAAAAAACAGATATCCTGTGTTCTTAACAGCTACAACAAGAGAGCTTTTTAACTCAGCAAAAGCCCATGGACTTTCTGAAAAAGATTTCTCAGCAGTTTTAGAAGTTTTCAAAAAACTATCAAATATATAAAAAGGAGGTAAGATGAGAAAAGTAGCATGGAGTGTGGCACACCAGGAGTTTATCATATCTGACCATTACTATTTTTCAAAACTCCAGAGATACGCTAAAGAGGCTAACATTCATATTGATGAAGTTGATGAGGTTGAGAGATTCTCAGAGTACGACACAATCATATTTAATTACCCTGAGATACCTTTCAAACCTGAAGAGGTTGATTTTATAGAAGAGCTTGTCAAAAAAGGCAAAACTGTTGGTATTTTTGCTTATTACAAAAATGAAGACAGAATAGCAGATACATGTAATACCCTTTCAGAAAGGTTTGGTATTCATTTTAATGGAGATATAGTTACAGACAATATAAACAATTATGAAAATGATAACCTTTTAATTGTTACATCAGATACATACAACCTTCCAGAAAGTATAAATAAAGTTATGCTTGCCTGCACTGATACTCTTACAACAAGAAAGGCTGAAGTGAGACCTCTTATCCATGGAGAAGAAACAGCTGAATCAAAACTTGGCCTTGATTTACTGCTTTTTGCAGAGTATGTTGACCCATCTGGCGGAAAATTTATAGCTGGTGGAACATGTGTTTTCTGGGATAACTACTCTATAGACCTTTACAACAATAAAGAGTTTAGCCTGAATCTATTAACAAGATAAAAGCCCTCTTTAGAGGGCTTCACTGCTCTAATAAAAATCTGTATATAGCCATTCTTGTAAAAAGACCATTTTCCACCTGGTCTAAGATCAAACTTCTGCTACCGTAAACAAGTTCACTTTGCATTTCAACACCCCTGTTTACAGGTCCAGGATGCATTATAACAGCATCTTCTTTTAACAGATTAATCCTTTCCTGATTTAAACCGTACTTTATAGAGTACTCATTTAATGTTGAGAAAAATACCTTTTTCTGTCTTTCAAGCTGTATTCTCAGAAAAATGGCAACATCCTTTTCTTTAAGAGCATCATCCAAATCTGTTGTTACATAATCAACATCAAACACCTCAAGATGTCTTGGAAGCATGGTCTGGGGACCACATACCGTTATCTCAGCACCTAACATTTTTAAAAGTTTCATATCTGACCGGGCTACCCTGCTGTGTAAAATATCACCCACTATTGCTATTTTAAGACCTTCTATTTTTCCCTTTTTTTCAAGTATAGTAAAAGCATCTAAAAGAGCCTGCGAAGGGTGTTCATTTGCTCCGTCACCAGCATTAATAACATGTGATTTAACTTCTTTTGCCACTATATGGGCTGCACCTGACATATAGTGCCTCATAACAATAAAATCTGCCTGCATAGCTTCGAGGGTTTTTATAGTGTCATACAGGGTTTCACCTTTTTTTACAGATGAGGAGGAACCGGATATATTTATAGTATCTGCCCCCATTACCTTTCCTGCTAACTCAAAGGATGTTCTTGTTCTTGTTGATTCTTCAATAAATGG
>CAYTOE010000011.1:0-23639 GCA_964439255.1 uncultured Aquificales bacterium | reverse complement strand
GGGAAAATATATACAGAAATGCAGGTTATGATGTGCTAAAGGTAAGCGCAAAAACAGGAGAAGGAATAGAAAATCTTAAAGAATATTTAAAAGGTTCTATATGCGTGCTTGCCGGACCATCTGGAGTAGGAAAGAGCTCTATACTTTCAAAACTCCTTGGAATAAAATTAGAAACTCAAGAAGTTAGCAAAAAAACAGGAAGAGGAAGACATACAACAACCGGTGTAAGACTGTACAGATTTGGAAAAAATTCATTCATAGGGGATGCACCTGGATTCTCAAAGGTTGATGCTCTACATTTTATGGACAAAAGGGAGGTGAAAAATTATTTCAGAGAGTTTCTAAGATACACCTGCAAGTATCCAAACTGTACCCATACAAATGAACCAGAATGTGGAGTGAAAGAAGCTGTAAAAAATGGTGAAATATCCTGTGAAAGGTACAAAAGCTACCTAAAAATAATAAAAGCCTATGTAGAAGGTATATGTGAATAAATTTCGATAAGTTGCCATAAAGACATAAGTTACTCAAATTAATAATATAATACATGTCTTAGAGGGAGGGATTTGTCATGAGAATAAATCTCTTTAAAATGGCTGTTTTATTACTATCTTTTGCTACTATTTTGTCTTGTGGAGGTGGTGGAGGTGGAGGAACACCACCAAGTGGAGAAGTTGAAGGCGGAGGATACCTTTTTTACACTTCGAGTTTTTATTTAGTTGACAAAAACAACCCATCTTCTCCAGTTGAGGTAGAAACAAAACCTGTTTTAGCAAGTAAGGTTTTCTATTCGGTTTCAAGCTACAATGAAGAAACAGGTGAATATCAGGGATTAAACCACTATCAGGGATTCTTTATAACTGAAAATGATAATGACATAAGTCTTAAAAATGGAGGAAAATTTTACAAAATTTCCCTTGAAAAAGCAGATAGTATAACTCCTATTCCTGTTCAGGTAAGTAACGTTTCTAACGCATGTAGTATAAATGAATCCTATGATGATTTTATAAACAAAAAGACTTATTTTGTCCTCCAGTTAGCAGGTAGCGACGGTATATGTAACTCAAGTGATGATACAAACGTGTTTGTACATTCTGATATGACTTCATCTGACAGCCCCATAACAGGAAAAGAAATTATATATGCATTGCAAAAACTACAAGGGGCATCTATTTCAGGTTTTTTAGTTAAAGAGGGAAATGATATCAAAAAATGTAATACTACCCTATCAAGTTGTACATCTTTACTGTCAAATGTTGTAAGCATAGCTTCAATAACAAAACAACCAGGAACATTAAACAGTTATTTATGTATCCAGAGAACAGGTGATACAACAGGAAGCATATACAAATTTGACGGAAATTCATTAACACCTTTAAGCTTCCCATGTAATCCAACAGACAGTTATGATGGAATTGCAGATAATAGCTCTTACTACTTTGAGGATGACAATGACTTGAAAAAATTTAATTTCTCTACAGAAACAGTTTCAACTGTTTATTCTGTAGGTGAATCTTTTAGTGTAATTTCTATGACAAACAACTATGTGTTGATAAAAAAAGATTCGAATCGTGATATTGTTGCTATTAAAAAAGATGGAAGTGAAATAACAATACTTATTAATGGAACAACCGAGTATGGCTTTGGTTTTATACCTTTAGGGAATAAGGTTATTTTCAATAGAATCTCTCTTCCATTCTCTCCATCGTCACAGCTGCAAGCCTGTTACTGGACAGAAGGTACATCTATAAACCATTTTTCAAATGGAAGTGTCTGGAGTGGTATTGTAATTTCTGAAAATGGAACCATACAGTTTAGTTCTTTAACAATACCTGCTGTTGAAAGAGTACTTCTTATAGAAGGAGGGAATTTCACCTATCCAACAATGAAAGAAGGAAGTTTAAAAGTTGTAAGGGTGTCCGATATGTCAAAAATACTTACTTTAGGAAATATTCCTGCTAATTTTGGTGGATATTTTTACAGTTTCCTTGGTTACAGCGTTGGAAACAAAACTCTTTTAGCATTTATGGATTTTGATAGTGGAAGAAGAAATGATATTTTCTTTGTGGATATTTCACAAAGCAACAGTCTTACAAAAATAACAGATACTTCTTCAATAAGTGAAAAAACTCCATTTATATTTGGAGGAATGTAATAGGAGAGGGTTATCCCTCTCTACTTTTTGCCTTTTATTATTTTTTCGTAGAATTCTGCGAGGTTTTCTTTTGTTATTCGATGGAATTCTAAAGGTTCTATCCCTGTCATTATTTTTATCACATCATCTATATTGTCAACAGTGTAGATATGAAACTCCCCTTTCTCAACACTTTCTAAAACTTCTTCATCAAGTATGATGTTATCAAAGTTTCTTGATGGAACAATAACACCTTGCTTTCCTGTTAAACCGAGAATTTTGCAGATTCTGTAAAATCCTTCTATTTTTTCTTTTATGCCTCCTACAGGCTGGATATTTCCATGCTGGTCTATAGAGCCTGTTATCGCTATATCCTGTCTAACAGGAATTTCACTGATACTTGATAAAACAGCAAGGAGTTCTGCAGCCGAAGCTGAATCACCTTCAACCTCTCCGTAGGACTGTTCAAAAGTTATGCTACAGCTAAGGGCAAGGGGTGTGTCTTTACCGTACTTTTTACCTATATAACCGGAAAGTATCATCACTCCTTTATCATGAATAGGACCACTGAGTTCAACTTCCCTTTCTATGTTTATTATCCCCTTTTCACCAATATAGGAGCTTGCAGTTATTCTGCTCGGTTTTCCAAAAGAAAAATCTCCAAGCTCATAAACAGAAATTCCATTTACCTGAGCAGTTTCTTTTCCATCTATATTTATAATCAGTTTACCTTCTTTGAACAGTTTCTTTATCTTTTCTTCCAATAAATTTGAACGAAATATCTTTTCCTTTATAGCTCTTTTTACATCCTCTCCAGTTATTATCTCCTTTTGAGATAAAGCGTCTGACTCCCTTGCTATATCTGTTATATAAGAGAAAACCATATTGAATTTTTTTCTACTTCCTGATAGGACTACACCGTATCTAAAAAGTTCTGTGAGGGCATCATTTGAAAAATCTTTAAGTTTTTCATCCTCTTTTATTTTTTTAATTATTTTTGGGAAAGATTCAACAAGTTCTTCTGTTATATCAATAACAGGGTCAAATTCTCCTTTTACCTTAAAAATTCTGTTAAATTCTTCATCATAAAATGAAAGGATTTCATAAAGCTCTGTATTTCCAAGAATAGCAAGTTTTGCTTTAAAAGGTACTGGCTCAGGATGTATTCCTACATGAAATGGAAAAAACTCTTCAAATGGAATTTGAGAAATGTATATTTTTTTGTGCAACAAAACTCTTTTTAATGCTTCCCATAATGCGGGATTTTTTATAATATCAAAAGCTCTAAGTATCAAAAAACCTCCTCTTGATTTTAAAAGACTACCTGCTATCAGACTCATGTGGTCTGCATACAGGATTCCCATTTCTGCTGTGTAAGAGATATGTCCAAAAAGACTTTTAAATGTTGGTAGTTCTTCATGTACAACAGGTGCACCATTTAAAGAACCATTATCAACAACAACATTAATTCTGAACATGTTAAGGTCTCTTTCTATAGCTTTTTGAAAGAGGAAATTTCCCTCTAAAGCTTTCCATCTTATAAAGATATCTATCCTTTCTGAGACTTTTTCCTTCAGATAGTTCAGGAATTGGATAATATCAGGTATATTTTTGAAATCCTGCTCAACTTTATAAAAAGCATTTTCCACAATGTAAGAAGAAACTTTTTCTCTAAGCTCTTTTAACTGCTCCTGAAGTTTTATATCTAACTCTCTTAACTGCCTCAGATACTCCCTGAACTTTTCATCAAAAAGTTCTACCTTTTTTTCAAACTCTGTTTTTATTTCGGGTATAGCAAGAGCTTCTGGACTTGGTTTACCATGAACAATAGGTAAAAATTGAATTCCTGCAGGGGTAAAAACAACAGCAAGACCATAAGTTGCTGCTTCTTCCTGAAGGGATTTTAAAATATCTTTTCTTTTTTCTTCTATTTCTTTGATTATTCTTACCCTTTCATCTTCAAACTCTTTACTCTCAAACTGTTTTACTGTGGACTCTTTTAGGGTTTCTATTATCTGTTCAAGGGATTTTGAGAGTTTTTTCCCATAACCTGCAGGTAATAAAAGAAATTTTGGCTTTTGAGGTTCCTCAAAGTTAAAGTAATAACACACATCTTCAGGAACAGGTTTTTCTTCAGCCTCTTTTTTTAATCTTTCGAGGGTATAGGTAAGCTTTCCTATACCTTCAGGACCTGCAACATATATGTTATAACCCTCTTTATCTGTCTTAAGAGCTATATCAAAAGCTTTTTCAACCCTTTTCTGTCCAGGAAAAATCCTCTCAGGTTTAACATCTTTCGTACTTTTTTCAATTCTGTAGGAAAGTTTTATCTCTTCTGCCTTTATTTCTTTTATCCCCATTTTATTTTTCCTTTTTTTCTGTTTTTACAACTTTGAAATGTTTTTCAACTATCTGATTTCCATTTTCATCCTCAACAACCACTTTCCATTTTCCAGTCCAGCTTGGTGGAATTGTTTTAAAACTCCATGTTCTGAAAATAGGATATTTGATGTAAAGTCTTATCCTTGCAACTTCTTCTCCTTTGTAATACCAGACGTGGTATATGTACGTAGGGGGTTCTTTTGCTAAAATCTTTGTCCAGAAATAAAGCCTTTTTATATTGTTTGGGACTTCATCTCCTATGATTTCAGGGATTCTGTTTTTTACACTTTTCGCAAGAGCCATTTCTATAACTTTTACATTTTTATTCTCTGCAAAAGAGATATTATAGATAGAAAAAGCCAACAGTAAGATAAAAACCAACCTCTTCAATGCCAGTCTCCCTTTTGATAATTTTATTTTTAAGTATAACAACTTTATATAGATTTTGGCTATATCACCTTTTCACTCTGTACAAAACTGTAAAAGGGAAATTATCATAAACAAGTGTAAAATGTCTGAATTTGTCTCTAAGAACAAACATTCTATTTACCATAGAGTTAGCAAAATCTTTATCAACTAAAATCAGATATCCTTTATCACCTTTTAGTACAACTTCAGCAACTAATTTTCCTTTTTTATTCCAGTTTATTGATATTTTTCTGTTTCCATCTTTTATCACAATTCTGTAAATATTGCTATTTTTCTTTTTTATACCTGTTTTAAAGGATAAAGGCCTTCTCTTAACAGTTATGAAACTACAATGAAATCTACTTGCTGAAATTTTTTTACATTCCTGAAAAAATTTAAAAGCAGGTAATCTGAAACTCTTTTTCCCTGAACCTATCATGCCAATCTGATACATTCCGTAGTAAAAAAGGGCTTTTTTATTTATTAATACATAAACATCTTTCTCTGGTGGTTTCTTGTAGTTTTTAACAGTGTTTAAAAATTTTTTAAATGAAAGGTCGTTATACTGGGGAATTTTATGATTTGTTATAAAAGATACAAAACGATAAGACTCCTGAGGATTTTCTGTTATTAGCGACCTTGCTATAGAATAAGCTTTGTGTATCTCTATAATTCCATTGTCAATATATGTTCCTTTCCTTGATAGGTATTCTATAGCATATCCATAATCCCACCATGACCATATAAAAGCATCATTTCTGATTAGCTTTCTTAAAGAAAGAAAATCATTATAAACCTCATCACTTAAAACTGTTGGAACTCTTATAAAAGGTGCATTTGGTGGTATTGAAAAGAAAATAAGAATAGAAAGTGCTGTATATCTTATTATTTCCCTTTTTACTGGAAGTTTTTTCTTCAAAAAAGATGTTATTGCATAAAAAATTAGACCAAAACCAAGACCTAAAAAAGGTGCAAAATACATAATAAACCTGTTTCCAGCTTTAAAGGAAATTACACCCATGGCGATAATAGGCAGGGCAATAATCATATATTTGAAGTATCTCATTAATGCAAGTACAAGACCTATACAGGCTATAAAAAAAATAACAGGATTGGATGTTGTAAAATCAATCATTTGACTCAAAGTAACAGGTTGAAGTTCCTTTGTAAAGTTAGCTATATTTACAGGTAAAAATGGAAATATACTGTCTGCTTTCTGAACATAAGATTTAAAAAGATTCAAAAATTCATTTATACCTGGCTGAAAATCTCTAAATAAGAATAGAAAAAAAATTGAAAAGGACAGAAAAAAGTTTATAAGAATTCTTCTGTTAAATAAACTGTGCCTGTAAAAAGCTAAAAAACCAGCGACAAAAGAAAATCCAAACATCCAGCTAAAAACAGGTTTACTGTACCAAAGCTGGAAAGTCAGGTAAGAAATGCCAGCTAATAGAGAAAAAAAAGCAGCTTTTTCCCTTTCTCTAATCTCCTCCAAAGATATAGTAATAAAAAGTAATATAAGAAAAATAAAAAAAAGTATAAGACTATCAGTATCGTATTTTCCAATGTAAGTTCTTGAAAAATAAATGCTATTTAATCCACCTATTAAAGCTGAACCTATAAAAAGGTATATATTTGAAAATCTCTTTATCCAGAAAAACAGAGGAATAACAAAAAAAACAGATAACAGAGGTGGTGTGTACGCATAAACATACTCTTTAGGCATGAGATAAGAAAGGAAATTTCCAAAATAGGCTATTAGAGGTTTTTCTACACCAAAAAAATCAGGAACATTCCTCAGTTTATCAATATCTTTATTTTGGAAAATCTCTTCAGAAAGTCGGGCATAGTAATAAGCATCATAACCTGTTATAAGATTTTCTTTATACAAAAAATGTGTAATATCTTTAAATCTAAACAGTAAAATAATAATAAAAACAGCTATTAAAAATAACCTATCTTTCATAACACTTTATTGCACCAGAGGATGTTACTATACATTCGACCTGAAAGTTATCAAGGTTTAGAATACAGGAAGAAGTTGATATGAACACTTTACCTGTTGAAGGTGTTAGGACTATGGTGCAATTGTCTGATGTTTCTGGGAAAGCACATGTTTTAGTTAAAACAGAACTATTCTGGGTATATTCAACGGCGAGTTCCCTTGCACATGAGGTCAGAAGCTTTTGTATATTCGTTATCTGGGCTGTTTTTTTGTACTTTAAAAAACTCGGTATCGCAACAGACACAAGAATCAAAATAATAGTAATAACCACAAGAAGTTCTATTAGTGTGAAGCCCTCGTTATTTTTTTGTTTTTCCATACCTGATGACTCCCCCTAAAATGAAAAAAAGCCCCCTTAAGGGGGCTTTTTTTAACTAAAATCTTTATTGAGGTGTACAAGAAACTTTATTGTTAGTGATAGAACAACTAACATTAATACCTTTAACAGTTACTGTTGCGTTACCACCACTAATTGTTATGTCCCCTGTAGCAGGGTCTAAATTTAGGTTTACTGTACTATCTCCTACATTACAAGGCCAAGTTGTTTGGTTATTATCAGCGTATGCAGCTCCAAGTTCACTCATACATGTAGCAATCTGTCCTGCAGCAGAAGAAGCAGCAGCATTTCTTTTATATTTTGTAAACTGAGGTATTGCTACAGCTGCTAAAATGGCAATAATAGCAACCACTACAAGCAGCTCAATTAGAGTAAAACCTCTTTCTTCTCTCCTTTCTTCTTTGACTTCTTCAACAGAAGTCATTGTTTTTAATTCTTCCATTACTTAAAACCTCCATAAATTTTATTCAGTTAGTATATAAGAAATTTTCGTGCCAAAAAACTTTTAGATAAATGTAAAAAAAATTGCTGATTTATAAATATTTTTTACAAAATGGAATTTTTTATGGCTGACAAAAATTGTCAACAAATGAATATTTTGTGTCAAATTTTGTCACTGACTTCTTCTTTTTCTTTGTAATACTTGGCGTATCTGTATCTGAATTCTCTGAAGCTCAGTCCCAATATTTCAGCTGCCCTTGTTTTAACACCACCAGAAACATCCATAGCTTTATCTATAAGGGCTTTTTCAACATTCGCTATAATGGTTTTCAGGTCAACACCTTTTTCAGGAAAAGACTTTATATTGAACTCTCCTTCTGGATTATCAATATAAAGAGAGTTTAGCTCGTCAGGTTTAAACACAGGAGATTTAAGCTCTTCTCCCTCAGAAAGAATAACAGCCTTTTCAAGAACGTTTCTAAGTTCTCTTATATTCCCTTTAAACTCATGATTTGTTAAAAAAGTCAGAAAATCAGGGGATATTTTTGTAAAGTGTTTATTGTACTTTTCCTGAAACTCTTTCAGAAAGTACTCTGCCAGTAGAGGAATATCCTCTTTTCTTTCACGTAAAGGAGGAACTCTTATAATTATTGTTGAAAGTCTGTAATAAAGGTCTTCTCTGAAATTCCCTTTTTTTATTTCATCTTCCAAATCTCTATTTGTAGCAGAAATAATCCTTACATCAACTTCTATCTCTTTTAAACTTCCAAGGGGTCTTATCTTCCTCTCTTCTAAAAACCTTAAAAGTTTTGCCTGTAAAGACATAGGCATTTCGCCTATTTCATCTAAAAAGAGAGTTCCTCCATTTGCTTCTTCTATAAGACCTTTTTTATCAGATGTTGCTCCTGTAAAAGCACCTTTTTTATAACCAAAGAGCTCACTTTCAAGGAGATCCGCAGGTAAAGAAGCACAGTTAATAGCAATGAAAGGCCTGTTTTTTCTTCTTGATAAAGAGTGGATTGTCTTTGCTACAACCTCTTTTCCTGTTCCACTTTCTCCTGTTATTAAAACATTTATATCATAAGGGGCTATTTTCTCTATTGTTTCTTTAACTATCTGTATGGCTGGTGATTTTCCTATAAGATTAGAAAACTTTTCTTCCTTAGATTCCGCTATTTTCTGCTCAAGCTCTATTTTGTCTTTTACATTTCTGACTATAAGTCTTACTTCATTTAAATCAAAAGGTTTTGAAATATAGTCGTAGGCACCAATTTTTATAGCTTCAACAGCTGTATCAGAAGAGGCAAAAGCTGTCATCATAACAACTTCAGCTTTTGGATTTTTTTCTTTTATAAGCCTTAAAAGGTCAATACCTGTTCCATCTGGAAGTTTAAGGTCAAAAAGTGCAAAATCATAGTAGTTATTCTCAATGAGATTTTTTGCCTCTTCAAAAGTTCCCGCCTCTTCTATATCAAATCCAAACTCACTTAAGATTATAGAAAGAATCTCTCTTATATTTTTTTCATCATCAACTATTAGTACTTTCATGTTTCCCCTTTGCAGGTAGTTGTATTACAAACCTTGTCCCATCTTTTTTATTCGGGTCAACAAAAAGATAACCGTTATTCTCAACGATTATTCTTTTTGCTATTGCAAGCCCTAAACCTGTTCCACCTTCTCTTTTTGTATAGAAAGGCTCAAATATTTTATTTATATCTTCTTTCTTTATTCCTGGTCCATCATCTTCTATTATTATAATAACAAAATCTTTTGTGCCATCCACAGTAACTTTCACCTTTGACTTTGCCCATTCAAAAGCATTTTTTACAATATTTGATATTGCAGATATAAACTCTTTTTCATCAAAAAATATCGTGTAATCTTTTTTTATATTTAATTCAACATCTTTTTCAGAAGTTCTGTAAGTGTTTAAAATTCTTTTTATTGTTTCTCCTACATCTATATCCCGTGGTGTGCCTTTCCTTGGTTTAGACAAAAGTAAAAAATCTTTTAAGAGCATATTTAACCTTTCTGATTCTGATTTAATCATGTCTGTGAGTTTTGGACTGTAAACTCCTTCACTCAACAGGTCTGCAGCAGCTTTTATAGACGTTAACGGGTTTTTTATCTCATGGGCAAGCTCAGCTGCCATTCTGTAAAGCTTTTTATAAAGTTCATTTTCTTTCTTCTCTTTTTCTAAAATCTGTATATAAACTTCTTGAGATTTTATTTTCTCTTTAAGTTTTATACCTGCTATAGTTATAGTCATAAAAGCTATTCCGTTGAGAAATATGTTAAAAATAGAGTCAAGACCCTGTAATGTACCTAAGAAAAAAAACATAAGAATGTAAAGAATAAATGTTAAACCTGCAACAATGTAAGCCTGAATACCTGGAAGTATAAACCCTGAGAAAAACAGTGAAAAAAGATACAGAATAGAGAAAAATTTTAGTTTGTCGAAGTCATAAAAGATAAACGATGATATAGAAACCACATCAAGTATAAAATCTATAATTGTTGTTTTTTCAAGAAAAAGAGAGAAAAAACTCGCTATTGTGTAGATAGTTAAAATTGTAGCAGGTACAAGCACATATTCTGTTCTGATGGTAGATTCACTTAAAACAATAAAAATACCAAAAGAAAGTAGAAGAGAAAAAGAAAAAATAAATCTGTATAGTTTATAGTTTTTTAAAGATTGTTCTAAATACATAAGCTAAAATTCACTCTCCCCGTATTTTAATAAATAAATTTAAGCTCTAAAATCTATTCGGCATCCTTTCTAAGAATAATAGCCCTTCCTTTTGCTATTTCATCTATAGCTATCACTGTTTTCTTTAAAGGTATTCCCTCTTCTGTTATATAACTTTCAGCACCTGTTTCATAAAGTTCTTTTGCAAGTTTTACAGCAGCATGAACAAGTTCATATCTGTTATTAACTTTTTTTAACGCCTGTTCTATTAAAGGTCTTTTGCTCAATCCTTTCCTCCTAAAATTTTTTCAAATTAATATTATACATTGTAAGACTTCTCTTTCCATTTGCCATAAAAATCAGTCTATTAAAAAGAACAATTATAATAATACCAACCAGTATGCCTACAGTATCTGCAAATAAATCAAGTAGTTCTGCACTCCTGTACTTTGTGAATGATTGTAAAATTTCAATCATAGAACCAACAGATATCCCAATTAAAAATAGGTAAAAATATTTAAATCTATAACCTAAAAAACCAATTATAGTAAAAACAAGAAAGGCTAAAAAATGGTTTATCTTGTCATGGGTGTTTAAAGTATGAAAATTTCCAAGGGGCATTAAAGATAAACAAATGAGTATAACTATATACAAAACATAAAGGATCTTAAAAGTAGTTTTTATCATTATTCCATCAATCTTTTTAACTGTTCATCCCCCAAAATTTCTGGAGAAAAACGGTCTGTTTTTAATCTGTTTGCTAATATTATATGCTTTAGATTTTCTTTAGCCTTTTCTATTATATCATTTATCACTATATAATCGTATTCTTTCCATGCTGGGAGTTCTTTTTTTGCTGTTTCTAACCTTTTTTTGATTTCTTCTTCTGAATCTCCCCTTTTTTTCATTCTATTTACAAGTTCCTCAAAAGAGGGGGGAATAAGAAATATTGTTACAAGATTATTAAACCTCTTTTTTATATGTCTCATACCCTGTACATCAATAATAAGAAGGACATCATTTCCCTTTTCAATTTCTTCTAAAACAGCTTTTTTAGGTGTTCCATAGTAGTTTCCATGAACAATCGCATACTCTAATAGCTCTTCATTTTCAATCATTTTTTCAAACTCTTCTTTAGAAAGGAAGATATAATCAACACCGTTTTTTTCACCTGGACGTGGTTTTCTTGTTGTACATGTGGTTATTCTGACAAGGTTTGGAACTTCAGATAGCAGTAAATTTGATAAAGTGGTTTTGCCCCCTCCAGCTGGAGAGGACAGTATTATAAGACTACCTTTAATCATCTACCAATGCCAGCTATAAGCATGGAGCTTAAAGTGGTTGAAATACTGTAGAAAACTGTAGGATAGATACCAAGTAAAAGTATAAATACAGCCATAAACGCTATTGTAAATACCTCAGGTACGTTGAAATTATGTCTTACTTTAGTTTCAGGTTCGTACATATACATGTATATAACAACTCTTAAGTAGTATCCAGCAGATATAATGCTCATAACAACAAGAACAACAGCAAGCCACCAGATATTTGAACCTATTAAAGCAAGAAAGACATTTAGTTTACCCATAAATCCAACTGTTGGAGGAATTCCAAGCATAGAAAACATAAATATGAGCATAGCAAGAGCTACAGCAGGGTTTTTCTTAGCAAGACCTTTAAAATCATTTATATGATTTGTCCATCCTTTAGTCCTTTCAAGACCAGAAAGAAGAATAAAAGCACCTATTCCCATAAAGATATAAACGAGGGAATAAAAGATTAAAGCAGCAAAACCCATTCCTGTAGGTGCAGCAAGAGATGCTGTGATATATCCTGTATGAGCTATTGAAGAATAAGCAAGCATCCTTTTAACATTTTCCTGTCTTAAAGCTATAAAGTTACCAATAATCATAGATAGAGCAGCTAAAATAGCCCATGCAAGAGTCCATTCTTTTGCAATAAATGGAAAAGCCTCAACCATAATTCTAAGTATGATTGCGTATGTTGCGACTTTGGCAACAGTTGCCATAAAAGCTGTAATAGGTGTAGGTGCACCTTCATAGGCATCAGGTGTCCAATGGTGAAAAGGAACAGCAGATGCTTTTAAAGCAAGACCTACAACAAGTAAAACAAGTCCTCCAATAACTGCAAAATCAAGATTATCCATAGAAAGTTGAGAAGCTATTTTCAGAGAGTCGAAAGTTCCTGTTCTACCGTAAAGTATAGCTATAGCATAGCTGATAACAGCGGTTCCAGCACCACCTATAATAAGATACTTGAAAGCACCTTCTTTTGATTTAAAGTCCTTTCTGAACATACCAGCAAGGATGTACATACTTACAGCAGACAGTTCAAGACCTATATAAAATGTAACAAGATTAGGAGAAGAAACCATTATCATTGTTCCAAGAAGAGCAAACAGAACAATGTAATAGTATTCACCGTAATATGTTTTTTTAGCTTCAAGGTATCCCCTGAGGTTTATAACAACAAATAGAGTTGCTAAAATCAAAAACTCTTTAAAGAGAAGTGAAAATGTATCTATTACATAAAGGCCATAAAATGTAACATCTCCCTGTCTTATAAAAAACACACTAACTGCAGCTATTAATAAACCAACAGATGTAATAACAGAAATAAGAAATTTAGACCTTGAAAACAGCTCTACAGCAAAAACCACTAAAGCTGTTATTAAAACTATTATTTCAGGCATTAAAGCATAAAAGTTAGGAACCGTTAATCCTGACACTAACTGCTGTATAATCGACATCCTTTAGCCTCCTATTATCTTTGAAAGAATAGCTGCAGATGTAGTTTTTATTAGATTTACCCACCATGTTGGATAAAGCCCTAAAACAAACATCATTATTACAAGCGGTAAGAAAGACAGGAACTCAGCAACATTCATATCTTTTAGTTTTTCCCACTGGGCTATTTTCTCTGGAGGGAGAAGACTCTCTTTAAACATTGATTTGTGATAGAGGTAAAGGGTATAACCTGCACCAACAATTAAGCTTAAACCAGCTAAAACAGCCGTTAAAATACTTGATTTAAATGTTCCTATTAAAGAAAGGAACTCACCAACAAAACCAGATAAACCAGGTAATCCAGCTGAAGCCATGGCGGAAATCATGAATATGGTTGCAAAAACAGGCATAAACTTAGCCATTCCACCTAAATCTTTAAGTTCGTAAGAATGAGCCCTTTCATATATATAACCTGCAGCAAGGAATAGAGCAGCAGAGGTGAAACCGTGGGAAATCATGGTTATGATAGCACCATTCATACCTTCCATGTTTAAAGCGAAAGTACCAATTGTTACAAATCCCATATGAGAAACAGATGAGTAAGCGATAATTCTTTTTATATGTGTCTGGGAAATCGCCATCATAGCTGTATAAATAATAGCTATAACACCGAGGGCAAACATAGCTGGAACAAAGTATTTGGAAGCTTCTGGGAACCAAGGAAGAGAAAATCTTACAAATCCATAAGTACCCATTTTAAGAAGAACTGCCGCAAGTATTACAGACCCAGCTGTTGGTGCCTGAACGTGTGCAGCAGGCAACCATGTATGGAAAGGCCACATAGGAACTTTAATAGCAAAACCAAGGGCTAAAAGTAGGAAAAATATAACCTCTAAGTAAAAAGGAAGCCCAAGATTTACAAGGTCAAAGTAGCTTGTAGATAGTATTCCTTTATGGAAGTACTGATAAACGTACATTCCAATAACACCGATAAGAAGGAAAAGAGAACCGAAGAATGTATATATAAAGAATTTTGTAGCAGCGTAAATCCTTTCAGCATAACCCCATATTCCTATAATAAGGAACATTGGGATAAGCATTGCTTCCCAGAATATATAGAACCAGACCAAATCCCATGAAACAAAAACACCTATACATGCAGCCTCAAGAACAAGGAAAGCTATAAAGTACTCCCTTATTCTTTTCTTTACATTAACACTCCAGATAAAAGCAGCAACAAAAGCAAGGGCTGTAAGCCAGACCATTGTCAGACTAAGTGCATCTACACCAACTTCATAGCTAACACCTATCTGCGGAATCCATGTGTATTTTTCATAAAACTGGATTTTATAAGAGGAGTAATCATACGCAAGCAGCATATATGTAGAAATAAGAAAAACAATTACAGATGTTACTATACTTACAGGCTTCGCAGCTTTTTCATCCATAAAAAACAGCGCTGCAGCAGCTATAAGAGGCACAACTATTGATATAGTAATCCACGGTATGCCAGCATTCACAAACTCTACAGTCATTCTTCAGCCCCCTACTTTAAAAGTAAGAATATTCCAAGGAATACTAATATTCCAAGAGATATCTGTAACACATAAGCACTTATCCTTCCTGTTTGGAGGAGTCTCACACCACCACCAGTAGAAAGGGAAACTTTTGCGGAACCATCAACTATTCCGTCTATAATAACCTTATCACCTATAAACCAGAGGATTTTTGAGAATTTATGATAACCATAAACGAAGATAGCGTAGTATACAAAGTCAAAATACCATCTGTTGTATAAAAGGAGATAAATAGGCTTGTAGTCTCTTGCAGCTTTAACAGGACTGATAGTTTTAGCCTGATACATGAGATAGGCAAAGAATATACCTGCTAAAGCTGTAAATAACGCAAGAAGACCAAGAGGTGAAGTTAAAGAGTGAATAAGAAAATGTAAAGCACCCTCGGAATGTACATGATGAGCTCTTGTTAATCCTTCTTCAACAACGACTTTAGCTTTTTCTTCGAGGAAAGGTATCTCATTAGGGTCAAGTGAAGGAGCTAAGAAACGAGCAAAGAAATCCTTAAAGAAACCTAAAATAACAGCACCTGTTGCAAGTACTATTAAAGGCATTGTCATATTCCATGGAGATTCTTTTACATGTTTTTTTACGTGGGGGTCAAGCCTATCCCCATTCGCAAAAGCAAGGAAATAGAGTCTAAAGATATAGAAAGCGGTTAAAGCAGCCCCAGCCCATAAGAAGAACCAGGAGAGTTTATTTATCTCAAAAGCACCTTCAATGATAGGGTCTTTAGAGAAGAAGCCTGCAAAAGGTGGAATTCCAGCGAGAGCTAAAGCACCTATAAGGAAGGTTCCAGCTGTAATAGGCATGTATTTCCTGAGCTGCCCCATTTTTTGAACATTCAGTATGTGGTGGATTCCAATTAAAACAGAACCAGCTGCAAGGAATAGTAAAGCTTTAAATACAGCGTGGGAAGCAAGATGGAACATTCCATCTTTAAAGAGACCTAATCCTTCAGCTGCAAACATATATCCAAGCTGAGACATTGTAGAGTAAGCGATAATCCTTTTTATATCATTCTGTACAAGACCTATTGTAGCCGCAATAAAAGCAGAAGCTGTTCCGACAAATAAAACTGTATCAAGGGCTATATCAGAAGCAGCAAATATAGGCATAACTCTTGCTACCATATAAACACCAGCAGCAACCATTGTAGCAGCGTGGATTAAAGCTGAAACAGGAGTAGGACCTTCCATCGCATTAGGCAACCAGATATGGAGCCCAAGCTGAGCAGATTTACCAACAGCACCACCAAAGAGTAACAGCGCAATAGCTGTTATTGTCCAGTATCCTACTTCAGGAATTTTATTGAATATCTCTATATAATCCAGTGTTCCAAATGTTACAAATGCTAAAATAACACCTGTTAAGAATAACCAGTCACCAACCCTGTTAACAACAAAAGACTCAAAAGCAGCATCAGCAGCCGAATTTTTGTGGTGATAAAAACCAATTAATAGGTAAGATGCTAAACCAACACCTTCCCATCCAAAGAACAACTGAACAAGGTTGTCAGAAAGGGTAAGCATAAGCATCATAAACACGAACAGTGAAAGGTAAGCAAAGAACCTCGGATACGATGGTTCATTTCTCATATATCCAGTTGCAAATATAAAGATAAATGTGGAAATAACAGTAACAACACAGGTCATCAAAGCAGAAAGAGGATCCCACAGGATACTTACAGATACAGAATAATCACCTATAGGAAGCCAGGTGTAGAGTTTCAGGTCATAATATCCACCTTCAGTGGCAACTTTTATAAAACCTATAACAGATACAACTGCTGAAATAGCAACACCTAAAACAGCAACTATACCTGCTTTAGGTTCTCTTAAAAATTTATAACCAAACAGACCTATGATTATAAATGCAATAAGTGGAGAGAAAGGTATAATCCATAAGTATTCCATCTTACTCCTCTTCCTTATAGTTTTAGTTCTGTTAATGTATTAACATCAACATCTTTCTTAAGTCTGTATATGGCCATTATAAGTCCCAGTCCTACAGCGGCTTCAGCAGCAGCTATAGTAAGAATAAAAAACACAAAAACCTGACCTGAAACATCACCAAGTTTCATATCAAACGCCACAAAGGCTATATTAACAGCATTTAACATCAGCTCTGTTGAAAGGAGTAATGCAATGATATTTTTTCTTACAACAATACCAACAAGACCTAAAACCATAAGTAAACCGCTTAAAGCTATATAGTACTCATAGGGAACCATTACTGTTTTGCCTCCTCATCTAATACATGTTCTTTTCTTCCTATGATGATTGCACCTATCATAGCAACTAAAAGTATCACTGAGGCAACCTCAAATGGAAAAAGGTACTTTGTGAAAAGCATAGTAGCCACAGCTTTTACATTTCCCATCTTTTCAACCACTTCAGGTGTAAACATACCTGTGTTTGACTTCCATGCTCCATAGATAGCTACATAAGCGAGTTCTATAAAGATAAGAAAACCAACTGGGATAGACATAAGCATATATCCTGCATCTACAGTTTGACCCTTGAATTCTGGAACTGTAGATATAACAAGAACATAAAAAACGACAATCGCAACAGCATAAATAATAATCTGGAGGGCACCTATAAGTTCAGCTCCCATTGTAAAGAAAAGGCCTGAAACCATTATAAGCGTTGAAATTAAAGATAAAACCGCATAAACAATGTTTTTGGAGAACACTACACCAAACGCAGAAATAACAGCAAGAGAAGAAAACACCCAAAAGGCTATGTTATTTAACTCCATCTAATTTGCCCCCATAACTTACTTCTTTCTCTATCATCAATCCAGATTCTATCAGGTTCTTTGTACCTTCTTCTATCATAATCTTTTGCTCTTTCCGTCATGTCTTTTAAATGGGTTACACAGCTTCCCCTATGGTAAGCTGCTGTTTCGTATATATCTGTCATTATTATACAGTCCACAGGACATGCTTCTGTACACAGTCCACAGTACATGCAGTTGAGAAGATTCATATCAAACCTTACAACCCTTTTTTTACCATTTGGCAGCTGAACAGCTTCTATTTTAAAAAGCTCAGGAACAGGACATGCCTGTTGACACATATAGCAAGCAACACACCTGCTTTCTCCGTCTTTTATCTCCATAAATTTTTCCAAAACTTTAAAAGAAGGAGGTTCATTTCCATCTTTTATCCTGTGGGCATGGGTACCTCTAAACCTCTTTGGAGGAGTTAGTTTTTCAAATGGATATGCAGTCGTAACTGTTTTTCTTAAAAGGTTTTTTAAAGTTATCCTCATTCCTTTTATAAAATCTATAAAAAAGATTCTTTCCATATTTGTAAGCTCAGGTCTGTTAACGTACTTTACCCTAACCATGTTTTACCCAAAAATCATTATCCACACTGCAACAACAAATATGTTTGCAAGGGATAAAGGAAGCATTATTTTCCATGCAAGTTCTGTAATCTGGTCAACCCTGTATCTTGGAAGTGTCCAGTGAACCCAGAGGAAAAACATGAAAACAGCAAACAGTTTTATAAAAAACCATAACATACCAGGAATAGGCAACCATCCTAAGAGAGGAAAAGGATTCCAGCCACCAAAAAATAGAATAACTGTTATTGCACTTAAAACAAAAGTTGCTATATACCACTCTGCAAGTGGAAATAGACCAAACTTCATACCAGAGTACTCTGTAACGTAACCACCAACTAACTCTGCTTCTGCTTCCTGAACATCAAAAGGTGTTCTACCTGTTTCAGCCAAGATAGCGAATATAATAACAACAAAACCAAGGATATTCGGAATTATAAACCATAATCCCTGCTGAGCTTCAACTATCTCTTTCAGAGAAAAAGTGCCAGCCTGCATGATAGGTCCTGCTATAGCAAAACCTAAAGCAACCTCATAACCGATAAGAACAGCTGCTTTTCTCAAGCTACCTATCATTGGGTATTTTGAGTTGGAAGCCCATCCTGCAAAGATAACACCGTAAAGGGATATGCTACCAAAAGCTAAAGCAAGCAGTAATCCAACATTTATATCTGATATATATGGGTATATTTTGAAACCAAATATCTCAAAAGGTTCACCAAAAGGAACAACGGCAAGAATCATTATTGATGGAACAAATGCTAAAAGAGAGGCAAGATAAAAGAGAAATTTATCAACATTATCCGGAACAAGGTCTTCTTTTGTAAGAACTTTTAAGGCGTCTGCTATAGGTTGAAGAAAACCATGGTAACCAACATGAAGGGGACCAGGTCTCTGTTGAACATGACCTGCAAATTTCCTTTCAAGGAGTGTGAGATATGCAGCAGCCAAGAACATACCAACGATGAATATAAGAGATTTTATAGTAATACCTACAACAGTTCCCAGCAGTTCCATCCTAACCTCTTTATAACAGTTTTATGTAAAAACATCTTAACATAACTTGTTTGAAAAATAAAACAGTGTTTGTTTTTACCTGTCTGTTTCTCCCACTACAGGGTCAAGACTTCCAAGAAGAACAACAGCATCTGCAACTGTTCTTCCTTTTATCAGTTCTGGGAAAATTTGAAGGTTATAAAAAGCACCTGAACGTATCCTTAATCTGTAAGGATGTCCTTCTCCTTTACTTACAATATAAAATCCAAGTTCACCCCTTGGATTTTCCCCTGATATATAAACTTCTCCTTCTGGTGCCTGTTCTCCGTATATCCTCAAGTTAAAATCTTTTACCATAGATTCTATGGAGTTAAAAACCTCATTAAGGGTGGGTAAAACATAGGGGTTTTCCGTTGATACATATTTATCATCTTTCATCTTTTCAAGCTTATCTACACACTGCCCTATTATCTGAACACTCTGCCTCATTTCTTCAATTCTTATCAAGTACCTGTCATAACAATCACCAACTTTACCTAAAGGAACTTCAAAATCAATCTCATTATAGGCATCTGTTGGTTGTATCATTCTTATATCGTAAGGAACACCTCCGGAACGGGCAACAACACCTGTAAGCCCGTACTGATAAACATCCTCCTCATTCACAATACCTATATTTACATTTCTCCTGAGCCATACTCTGTTTGTTGTAAGTATTGTCTCGTATTCATCAAGTTTTTTAGAGAAATCTTTTATAAAGTGTCTTATTACAGCAAGTGCACCTTCAGGTAAATCTTTTGCTACACCACCTATTCTTATATAAGAAGAGTTCAGCCTTATTCCAGCTATCCCTTCTATAATATCCATTATTTTTTCTCTTTCCCTGAAAGCGTAAAGAAAAATTGTTAAAGCACCTAAATCAAGGGCATAAGTTCCAAGCCATAATAAATGGGAATTAATTCTCTGTAGCTCACACATCATAGTTCTTATCCATTTAGCCTTTTCCGGAGGTTCAACATTAAGCAGTTTTTCAACAGCGTTTACAAATGTAGTCTGACTACACAGAGCTGATATATAATCCATCCTATCTGTATATGGGATAAACTGGGTATAAGTTCTTGTTTCAGCGATTTTTTCAACGCCTCTGTGGAGCTGTCCAAGAATAATGTCGCAGTTTTTTATAACTTCCCCTTCCATATCAAACAAAAACCAGATAGTTCCATGTGTACCGGGATGTAGAGGACCCCAGTTTAAGACTATCTGGGCTTTTTTATCTATTCTTTTTCTCTCCGTTTCTTCCAACTCTTCCATTGATGGCACATAAGTATGATACGGAGAGTAATTATGAGCTGGAATTTCATCAGGTCTAAGATTCAGGGAAGGTAAATAAGTGTCTGCTATTCCTTCTAATGGAAAATCCTTTCTAAGGGGATGGTAAGGATAACTTTCCCACATAAACATCCTTACCAGGTTATCATGCCCTTCAAACTTAACTCCAAACATATCATAGGCTTCTCTCTCAGCCCATTTAGCTCCCTTCCAGAGTTTGATTAGAGAAGGCAAAGAGTCATCTTCAGCCCAACATTTAATCCCCACTCTCTGTTTATGTTCAGGAGAATAGAGGAAATAAACACCTAAAAATCTCGGTTTATGAAAAGGGTAATCAACACATGTAAAATCGATGAACATTTTAAATTTTAGGTTTTCTTTAAGGAAAGAGAGAAGAGATATAAGACTGTTTTTTTTAATAAAAATGAATTTAGCATATTCGAATTCTTCTATTTTTGCTTCTGGAAAATGATTTTTTACTATTTCTAATTTTTCTTTATCTATCCACAAGTTTGAAGTGCTATTCGAAAATTGCAAAATATTACCCCTAAAAATTTAGATTTATTGGCATAAGGGGATATAAAGGCCCCATGTGGAGCCAGTATTTAAAAACCAAAAGGAGATTTTTCCGTTAAAGGTTGCGATACTGTTGGAACTTCTCTTACAGGTATTTCTTTCCAGACTTTTCCCTCTTTTTTCTCTTTTATCTTCTTCTGGAGCTGCATTATCCCCCAGAGGAGAGCCTGAGGTGTTGGGGGACAACCAGGAACATAAACATCAACAGGTATAATCCTGTCTACCCCCTGCAGCGTTGCATAGGTAGGAAAAGGACCCCCTACTGAAGAACAACCACCCATAGAAATAACCCACTTAGGGTCTGGCATCTGGTCATATATGAGCTTCAACATTGGTGCAACTTTATTAACAACTGTTCCTGCAACAATAAGAACATCTGACTGCCTTGGAGAACCCCTGAATATGATTCCTAAACGGTCTGTATCAAACCTTGAAGCTGCTGTGTGCATCATTTCAATAGCACAGCAGGCCAATCCTACAGATGCAGGCCATAAGGAGTTCCTTCTACCCCAGCTTAAAACTTCCTCAACAGTTGTTAAAATTATCCCGCTGTTATGTTTTATTGCCATTGTAGCGCTCCTTTTTTCCATGCATATACATATCCAAGAATTAGTATGAATAAGAAAATAAACATCTCAATAAAGATAAATCCAGCGTTTATCTGGGCTACAGCTTTAAAAATAGCTGCCCATGGAAGAACAAAAGCTGCTTCAAGGTCGAACAGAACAAGAAGTAGCCCGAGAAGATAGTATTTCTGCTCAAGGGATAGATGGGATGTTTTGTCATAAAGTGGAACACCACACTCATAGGTATATCCTTCCATAGGGTCAGGGATTTTCGGTGCTATCAATCTGTTGATAATCAAAAGTGCTGCACCAACCACAGTTGCTGCAATAAAGAATATTACAAGGGCGAAATATCCTGTCATCTCTCCACCTCTTGAGTTTATGAAACCAAACAATGTTTTATTAGCATAACCGATATTTTTTGCCTTTTCAAGATATTGTAAGGTTAACCTTCTGTGAATTTTTCTAATATAAAATTAACTTCTTCTGTATAAACTTTCTCTTTGGGATTTTTATATATGATGAGTGGTTTTTCTACAGAACATCCTTCTTTTGCATTTTTTACAGCCTCAACAAGAAAATGGGTTGAATTTTCCCCAATAGAAGGATAAATAAACCTTAATCTTTTAGGCTCAAGTCTGTTTTTTTTCATTGAAAATATAAGCTCAGGCATCCTGATGCTCTGGTTCACCATAAAAAAACTTCCATTGTCTTTTAACAGATAAGAAGCAGCCATTATAAAATCTTCAGTTTTGGCTTCTATCTCAAATTTTGCAATAGAAATCTCTTTGTTTTTTGGTTTTACTGAATTAATGCTGTAATACGGTGGATTGGTTATTGCATAATCAAAATAGTGTGGAGGGTAAATATTTTTTATATCCCTTACATCTCCTTTTATAAGATTCACTTTCAGGTGATTAATCTGAAAATTCCTTTTTGCTATACCGAAAAGGGATTCCTGTATTTCAAGGGCGTGGAAATCTAAACTTCTATACTTTAAAGATATGAGAAGAAGAACAATACCAGACCCTGTCCCCAGGTCTATTATTTTTCCATTTTTTTTCTTGATTTTTGCAAATGATGAAAGGAGAATACTATCTATATTGAATCTGTAACCTTTTTTCTTTTGAATGATATGAATCTTTCCCCGTATAAACGGGGAAAGGGTTTCATCTTCTCTAATATCCATTAATGGATTTTAACACCTGACAGCTCTAAAAGTGTTTCTGCTCTATCTTTAAGTCTTTCAAATCTTTCTATCTCTTCAAGGGAAAGCTTTTCTCTTTCTAAAAGCTTCTCTTCAGCTTCTTTTAAAAGCTCTTTCTCCCTTTCTACATTTATTTCACCTATTTCAAAAGCTTCTTCCACAAGAACTATAACTTTATCTCCTCTAACATCTATAATCCCATAAGTAACGGCAAATTCTTTTGGTTCTTCTCCTTCTTTTTCTATTCTCAATTTTCCTGGAACAACATTTGTAAGTAAAAGCATGTGATTCTCTAAAATACCAATTTCCCCATCTGCTGTGTTTATAACAGTTTGGTCAACTTCTCCTTTATAGATAATTCCTTCAGGTGTAACAACTTCCAGTGGATACATTCCTTGCCTCCTGTTAATTCTTTCAATAAATTAGTTTACAATAATCCCGTAGAAAATTCTAATAAAAGGGAGGTTAAGTAGATGAAAGTAGGTGTTTTACTATCAGGTTGCGGTGTTTTTGATGGTGCAGAGATTCATGAAGCCACATTGACACTTTATTTTTTAGATAAAGCTGGTGTAGAAATCGTATGTATGGCTCCAAATATACCTCAAAAAGAGGTTATTAATCATTTAACAGGGGAAAAAACTGATGAAACAAGAAATGTACTTGTTGAAGCTGCAAGAATAGCAAGAGGTAATATTAAAGATATAAATGAGGTTTCTGCAGATGATATAGATGCACTAATAATGCCTGGAGGATATGGAGTTGCTAAAAACTTTTCAAACTTTTTAGAGAAAGGGGCTGAAGCAGATGTTATTCCAGAATTAAAAAGGATGATTGTTGAGATGTTTGAAAAAGGAAAACCAATAGTTGCTGTCTGTATAACACCTGTAATTGTTGC